>JBDNGV010000288.1:0-16884 GCA_041689125.1 Daejeonella sp. | reverse complement strand
TCTTGTTAATATTCCCAGCCGTGATCCCCATATTACCAGTTTCATAACTTAGCCAGGTATTTCTCAACATCGCCGGTGAATAAGTGTTCTTCCAATCGGTATAATCAAGACTGTATCCTAGATTTCCAGATTTAAGTTCAAGGTTACCTTGTCCAAACAAGAGATAAGATTCATTGCTTGAGAACATCCCTTGAGAACTGATCGAAATACTATTGGCATTATAAGAATCATTTAAGTTGGGATCTTGGTAAGCGCGGTCACTCCTCCCACTTTGTACCCTGATATAGGCCATACCAAATACATCACCATTGGAATAAAGTCCGGTAAACGTTACATCGAAGCCCTCAGACTGAAACATTTTTTTCGTAACCGGTTTGGTAATTGTAATGAGCGTATCTGCTGATGGTTGAATTGTGAATTCAAGTGTTGAATGAAATGCTTGATTCTGAAATACTGGAGGAAATCGATTAATTAGAGTAATCCGCTGGGCAGTATTACCCGGATTAGAAATTCTAATAGGTATTCTTATGGAGTCGGTGGAGGCATCAATCAGCAAACTCGATACTAATGAAAACATATTTACATTTCTCTTAACCGAAACCTACACTTTTGTTTCAGTAGCCATGACCAGATTATTGGCCTCATCAGATAATACAAATCTGATAATATGAATCTGCCCTGAAATAGTTTTTTTAGTAATAAATACTTTGACCGGTATAAATAAACTATCTCCCGGTTTGATTGAAACTGCTGTCTTATTCTTACTGATCAGGTTGATACTTTTTTCGGGATTGATACTAATAATTCCTAATAGTGGGACAGCCCTTTTATTTACCAACTTTAAAGTCAGATCAATCAACTCTTCATTCGAAGCACTAACTATTGGTTTGGAAGGCTCAAAAACAATTAATGAATCATTTGATTGCGCCTTTAATTCTAAAGAACTAAAGGCCGGTAGGCAGGGATGACAAGGCCATTTATGGGGGAATTGAGAGATAAAAGTAAAATATGCTGGTTAGCAATAAATTTCTGGCAACAGATAACTGATAACAGACAACAAATATCCCCCTTAAGCCACGTACTCCCTATTAAATGTCTTACGCAATTCAGTAATTGAAGACTGAAGTCTTGACCTAAGTATGCCAACTGTTATATTTAGCTCTTCAGCTGCCTGTACATGAGTATATCCTTTAAAATAAATTAGATCCAATGCAGCTCGTTGATCTTCATTTAGAATGTTAGTCATATCTTTTACTCCAATCAATTCGGGGTTATAAGAAACCTGAAATTTCTGATCGATCTGTTGAGTTGATTCCGAAAGATTCTCACTAACCGTAAAATTCCGGTAATTAACACTTCTGAGATAATCTATTGATAAATTCCGGGCTAATCTGGCCATCCAGGTATAAAGTCTTCCCTTTCCTGGGTCATATTGCTTAAATGACTTCCAAATTTTTATGAAGGTTTCCTGCAGCAAGTCCTGAGCCACCTCTTCAATCACCACTATGGTAGAGATTACCCTGTATAAGGAATCTGAATACATACGGTAAAGTGCAGACATTGCAGTCCCATCCATATTTTTCAAACCTTCAATCAGTTTATCTTCTGATAAGCGGAGTTTTTTACTCCTTCCAATTCTACTTTTGTTCGAATCTTCTATTTGTAAATCCGTTGTCATCACATCATTATTACGATTAATATCTAAAAATGGATGTCTAACATGAATTTTAGATGAATTTTAAAAAAAATTAAAAAATGATTAATCTCAATATTTATCTGAGTTGGTTGCGGAAATTAATGAGAAAGCTTAGTATAAAAATTAAGCTATTTTGACAATTTGCTAATTATTATAAAGGTTAAACCAAAACCATTTTAACGCAAAAAAGGTGTCCAATCATTTGAACACCCTCTTCTAAACGAAATATGTTTAATTTTACCTCTTTCTAATTTCTACTCTGCGGTTTAACTGACGACCAGATTCAGTATCATTGGAAGTCAATGGCATTGACTCTCCAAAACCTTTAGTGATCAGATTATTAGCATTAATACCCGCAGTAACCAGATAGCTTTTCACAGCAGTTGCTCTGTCAATAGAAAGAGTCGCATTTCTTTGCTCGGTGCCTTCAGCAGAAGAGTGACCGTTCAGATTAAAGCTCATGGAAGAGAATTTTTTCATCTCTCTAGATATTTCATCAAGGACAGAATAAGATGAGGTTTTTAGAACGGAAGAGTTAAATTCAAATAATATATTTTTATAATTAAATGTTGGTTCGGATACAGTGGTCTCTGGGCAACCACCATTAACAGAAGAACCTGCCTTGTTCGGACAATTATCTTTAGAATCAGGAATACCGTCGCCATCTGTGTCGGCTTCAATTACTGCTGCAGCTTTTGGCGCCTCTTGAACAGGCGCTACAGGTGCGGCAGGCGCCTGACTAATGATCTTTTTGGGTTTACAGGAAGAAAACAATACCATTGCAGTAAATATGGCAATGGCAAAAATCGAAAATGTGCTCTTGAAGTTTCTCATTTTTAGCTTAAGGTGTTTATTTAATAATAGGAAATAAAACTACTACATACTTGCATTTTAACCAAAAAAAACGGAATAAAAAATTAAAAGATGCCAAATCACTATTTAAGAATATAAACAACACAAAATTCAAAATCATTGAGAAAATTTACTAGAGTTGAATTTAGTCCTAATTAACTTTAAATCCCAATTTAATCCAAAAATATGCTCAATCTATCTACCAAATCCATGATCTAATTCTATAACGAATTATTATTCATTAATATTACAGCAGATTTTAATAAAACGAATGGCAAAGTATTTTATCGAAGACGAAACAATTGTATGGGAACAAATCGATGTTGGAGTTCAACGCAAGATTATAGCTTATGATCCAAGCCTTATGATCGTTAAGATTAAATTCGAGAAAGGTGGTATCGGCCCTCTTCACCAACATACACATGTGCAGATTACCCATGTACAAAGCGGCAGTTTTGAAGTAAGTATTGATGGTAAAAAACAAGTACTCAAAGAAGGAGATGCCTTTCTTGTAACTTCAAATCTTGTTCATGGTGTTCTTTGTCTTGAGGAAGGTATTCTTATCGATACATTCAGTCCGATGAGGGAGGATTTTCTTAAAATCTTCTAGATTATCCATCATTTCTTATTTCCCAATTTAATTGCCTTTCTAATGGCTCCAATTGTTTTATGATCCCATCCATTTCCGGCTGATAAGTCTTGAATACTTTATCCCAAATATTCAGTAAGTTACAGTAATTCATGTCCATGTATTCAACATTCTTTGCATGATGCACACGGTGATGGGAAGGTGTCAAAATGAATTTTCCGACAACTCCCAATCGCGCATCTTTCATAATAGATTCTCCGATATGAATGAAAGTGCCCCGTGTTCCATCGATGAACATAATCACGAACAACATTGCCGGAGGGACGCCCATAAGCATACAAATAGTCGTTCTGATTATATCCGCATGAGCTTCCAGAAAAAAATGAGCATGACAAACATTTAGATTCATACTTTCGGGAGCATGATGGGTGGAGTGCAAGCACCAAAATAACTGGCAGTAAGGGTGCAATTGCCCTGCTTATGCCTTGATAGGTAAGCAGAGACTGAAAATCTCCGGATTTAATAATTTCAATAAGCCCTTCTAGACTAAAAAAGCTCCAGATCTGTTTTAGGATTGTTTCAATAAATTCCATGTTTAGGGATTGATAATTAAATAAATGTAGAGATTAGAATTTTAGTATAATCAGCCTTTTGGCTTTGTCCTTTTGGCTTTAAACTTAATCAATAACCTGCAGCCTGTCCGTCCTTACGTGATTCAGATGCTCCAAAATAAACTTTGCGAACCGTATCCCAACGGATTGCCTGATAACCACCATACATACCGCTTATATAGCCAACCTGATGACCCTTTTGCATTAATTCTCTGATTACATCATAAGGATAACCACTCTCCAATGTGATCATTCCCCCTTTTGATGCCATCCCTTCACCGGTAGGTTCAGAAGATCCTTCATGGTTCATTCTCGGAAAGTCTCCAGCTTCTTGAATATTTAAACCAAAATCAACCACATTCATCACAATTTGTACATGGCCCATTGGCTGAAATGCACCGCCCATAACCCCAAAACTCATAATCGGCTGGCCATCTTTGGTCATAAATCCTGGAATTATGGTCTGAAATGGCCTTTTCCCGGGTGCATAGGTATTATTTTCACCCTCCTTAATTACGTTAAATAGCTCTCCGCGATCCTGAAATATAAAACCAAGTCCATCGGGCATCATCCCCGAACCAAAACCTCTGAAATTGCTCTGGATCAGGGAAACCATATTCCCATCTTTATCTGCAACGGTAAGATAAATGGTGTCTCCATCCTTCATGGCAGGATTTCCAGCATCTGGAACCATCGATGCTTTATCAGGGTCAATTAGTTTTCTACGCTGTGCTGCGTAGGCCTTAGAGATAAGCTCTTTTACGGGTACTTTTGCAAATTCAATGTCGGCATAAAATTTAGCACGATCTTCAAAGACCAGCTTTTTTGCTTCAGCAAACAAATGCACATGCTCAGCACTGCCTAATTTGATCTTTGAAAAATCATAACCTTCCAAGATATTGAGCATTTGCAAAGCTGCTATTCCTTGTCCGTTTGGAGGTAATTCCCAAACATCATAACCCCTATAATTCACAGACACCGGATCAATCCAGGTGGAAGTATGTGCAGCCATATCTTCATAACTCAAAAAGCCGTCATTTTTCTTCATAAAAGCATCAATCGTACGTGCCATATCCCCTTTATAAAACACATCTCGACCCTCTTTACCAATTCTCTCAAGTGTGTTGGCAAGATTAGGATTTTTGAAAATATCACCCTCTTGTGGCACTTTTCCTTTCGGATAGTAATGTGCTTCAATATTAGGATAAATTCCATATAAAGCAGGGACATTCTTTATTGAAGAAGCCAATTCTCCATGCACAGGAAAACCATTTCTGGCGTATGAAACTGCTTTTTCAAGTACTTTACTCATGGGCATAGAACCAAACTTCTGATGCAGCTCAAACCAGGCATCTACACAACCCGGCACTGTGACCGGCAATGGGCCCCTAGACGGAATATGAGAAATCCCTCGTTTTCTGAACTCAGCCAAACTCAGTGATTTTGGCGAACGACCGGAACCATTCAATCCATATAATTTTTTGGTTTTCGAATCCCAGACGATGGCATACAGGTCTCCACCAATTCCATTCATATGAGGCTCAACAACTCCTTCCATTGCATTGGCCGCAATAGCTGCATCAATGGCATTACCGCCGGCTTTTAAAACATCAAGCGCAACCTGCGTGGATAGAGGATGCGATGTTGCAGCCATTCCATTTTGAGCGATAATTTGTGAGCGTGTTGCCCATATTTTACCGTATGGTCGATCTTGAGCCAATAGACTTAAAGGAAGAAACAAAAGAAGAAGGAGTTTTTTCATTAGCGGGGGTTTTGAATAGCTAATATAGTAGAAATGGAGGGAATTTATGATTTGAAAATTTGACGCCGGATGAATAAGAGTTGGTTAGTTGGTTGGTTGGTTGGTTAGAGAATTATCAGTTCAAGCATAATTATCTAAATCTCGTTAGATCTCTCCTCGCCAAACAATTCCTATGTTTTCAAAACAGGTTTCGCTCGTCGACATGACGCCGAATGAATAACTGAAGGTTAATTTGAAGATTTGAAAATTATCATCTCCACCTAAAAATTTCCCTGCATCTTCAAATTTTCAAATCTTCAAATCAACCATTATCCAATAATCATGTCATTTTATTTTGCTGATACAAAATCATCCGTTTCAATAATTATTTTTGGAAAAAAAAAGGGATTTGTAATCAGCTTACTCAATAAATAAAATGGAAGAACAAGAAGAAAAGCCTGACTTAGTTGTTTGGGAGAAGGAAAAAGGCTATTATCAAAAGGGACTAAGCTACGGTACTAATGTGAGTGCCCCTGCAATAAATCTTGAAAATGTAGGCGGTTGGAAACAAGCCAATGCGGAGCTGGCAAACAAAAATTTTAAAACAAAATTTGATGAACTAAGAGAAGAATATGAACGGATGGTAAATGAAGTTCAACTAAATGAACTTGTTTATTCCGCTAAATATAATTTCACACCGGTAATGGGTGAGGTATATCATCTTTATAGCAAAACGGATGATACCATATTTCTTTCTTTAATCTCTCCTGATAGCTGGAACCAGAAATATCTGGGCTCTTTCAAATTAGATGCGAGTCACAAATGGTCAAAAACCGAGTTTAAGATATAATTCCTAAAATTTTAATTGGTCTAAACTCAATCCGAATAGTTTCAAGGAAATTTCATTTAGTTTTTCTACCGGACCACTCAAGTGAATCGTTCGATGAATATGTTCTGCATTTGCCCCAGAAGCCAAACCTAAAGCAGGTGAAGAGCTTTCCAGTTCATAGAATTTTCCCATTTGTTTTCCATCAATAGGTCCATCAGTATAGGCATTAACCGCATCGCCTACAAAGGGGTCATCCTGTATTTTCCAGGTAGAGTTTACATAGTCTGTAATTCCTTCCGGCAATGTAAATTGTGCGATTGTTAGTGTTTTGTTTTCCGCATCATAGCTCCCAACCATTGGTAAAGCCCGCTTTGGGGAAACTCCAATTTTACTTCGCTGTTTTGCATCAGCTTTAAATAGAAGATGCCCATCTCCTATTTTTAATCGCTCTGCACCTAATTTGCCGAAATAATCATCTGTTACAATTTTACCCATACTCAAGCTATCACCTTTTTTATATGGGATTACCACATTGGTTTGATCATTAGACTTAAGCATGCTTAATATCCATATTGAAAGTAAACCTGTTTGTTTATCCCATGTGTTTGATCCGGTATTTGTTATTGAATTTTGGGACTGAAATCCTACAGTACGAATTTCAGAACTGAGCTCAAGTCCCAGAAATTCACTAATTGATTTCTGATCAAGAAGTGAAACTGTTCTGTTAACCTTAATATCAAAGCCGGTACCGGTATAATTTTCCAGATGCATTATTTTTTCAAACTTTGCTTCTGTTACATTTGAGGAAACTAGGTTAAACGACTCTGAATCAATTGCTTTGGGAACGTACCAATTGTTAAAAGTAAAATCTGATCCTTTTTTAAAGTACAGGGAAAACTGCCCGCCTTCAGGTCCAAGCCAAAATCTTTCCTCACCGCCAATGGCGGTAAAATGTTCTGAGAAAGTTTGTTTAGCTATCAGATCGTAATTGATCCAACCAAAGCTCATTCCCTTTTCCCCATCCGCGGTACTAGTCATCACCCGGCCTTGATAAGCAGGTAGAACAATAAGCTGAGCCCCACTGGAAGCATCCTTTAGTAGAACCAGATCCGGATGATGTTTTTTTAAAAATGCGAGATCATACCCAAAAGTTCCCTTTTGATCAGGCTGCTTCTGACAGGCACTCAATAAAATAAAAAGGATTAAGATGCTAAAATATTTTTCCACTGAATGATAATTAAGTATTCGATTATTTACTATCCACAATATACGAAAGTATAATTATTCAGGAGCACTTCGAATCCTGAATAATACATCCCATAAATCATAGAACTTACTAATCTAAATTGCAGTTTAAACGTTCCAAAACACAATAGGGCTTTTATACAATAAAAGACCGTTGCAAGGCAATTCCGTTAAAATTCTTATGAATATAATAATTTAAATATCTCTTTATCAATTAATTATGATTATTTTTAAGCTATGAAAATAGCCCAAAACCCATCATTTGCAGATCTTGCTGTAGCCAACCGAAAGATAAAATCACAGTTTTTTGCATAGATCAACCTGATCATCGATTGGCGGCCTATCTCTAACCTTATCAATAAACATTATAACAGAGGAATGAGCGCTACAGGTCAGCCTTTATACGATGGCTTGTTGCTTTTCAAGATGGGCTTGTTACAGACTTGGTATGGACTTATTGATTATGAGATTGAAGATAGGTTGAACGACAGCATCTCTTTCAGCAAGTTCTGCGGACTGCCTCTTGACAGATCTGCGCCGGACAATTCTACCCTAAGTAGGTTCAGGACAGACCTTACTCAGAAGAAGGTTTATGAAAAGCTTTTTAAAGCGATGAATAAGCAATTAGAAAAACATCAGATTATTGTTAAAAAATCCGTTTTGGTGGACGCCAGCATAACCGACAGTCATTTGAAACCAAAAGGCAAAGCGAATTACGAAATAATAACGGACCGAGAGGAGGAAGAGGTGAGTGAGCAGGAGATCGCAGCGGTAAAAATAGTAAAGATAAATGCTCCAGGAGTAGATATCGAAGCGTCATAGATAAAAAAGGCAGGCAAACTTCGCTATGGCTACAAGAAACATGTAGTTACCAATGAAGAAGGTCTGGTGATGGGGCTAATTTCCACAGCGGCGAACCTCAACGAAATTACAAATCTAGAAGATGTACTGGACACATTAAAAATAGCAGAAGGTACGCCGGTAAAAGCAGATAAAGGTTATCAATCCCAGAAAAATAGGGATCTTTTGGAAGAAAGAAAGCTGAAGAACCATATTATGAAAAAAGCTAAAAAGAACCAACCGTTAACAGCATGGGAGATGAAGTTCAATAAGTTGATAAGCAAGACCAGATACAAGATAGAGCGAACTTTCGGAGGGATGAAGCGGTTGTTCAACTCAGTGAATGCAAAATTTAAGGGACTGGCAAAGATGCACACTCAGAACATGATGGAAGCCATAGCCTAAAATTTATATAAAAGTCCGGGGATAATTGTGTCTAATGCAAAAAAAGACTAACAAAAAGCTGACAAAAGGGCTTTCCATCGATATTTCGATCGAGCAAGGAAGCTGATTTTATCGAAAAGAAGCAATAAAAATCCCCCGAAAACCATAAAATAGAGTTCAAGAAAATTTATACGAGGCCATGCAACGGTCTTAAAGAATAATGACGAGCTAGTAATATTATTTGTAAAGCCAAAAATTAAATTTTCCCCAGACAATACTGATTCTCAACTCTCAACTCTCAATGAAGCATCGTCCATATTTTTTACAGATTTTCCATATAGTCGGACTGGATGCCTGATTTCAGGATTTATTTTCTTTCACTGTAAAAATTGAAGAATTAGAAATACATAATGAATAATTACACTTCATCAAGGGTTACCTTTTATCAATAATTGTATTAAGTGTGGTATTATCTAAAAACATTAATCACGAAAAATGAAAAATTTATTCAAATTTGGATTCTTAGCTTTAGCTATCTCTTTATCAGTTGCTGCTTGTAACTCAAACAAAACTGAAGAAGCTGCTGCTGACACTATTGACTCTGTAGCAGAAATGAGTACTGATTCATTAGAAGCACAAATCGATACTGTTGATTCAACTGCTTCAGCTGCTGTTGATTCAGTAAAAAAGTAATTAACCAAAAATTACAATAAGAACCTTCTCATTAATTTGAGAGGGTTTATTTGTGTTTAATTTTTGCCGAAATGCGCGCGCCTCTTGTAATGGCTTCAAGGATTAATTCTGGTTCGCAAGCATGTACACGCTCTCAGCATAATAACCAGCGATTATCCAAATGGATTCGTAAATACAACATGTCCTAACTATTGCATAATTTAACAACAACCTTCTGCACCTGAACAAGCACTTACCGCAGCTAATGGTGTACCTGCTAGTATTTCTTCTTCTCTTGCAGGTCTCACTTCCATAATTCTTAGCTGATATACCAGGGTTTCACCTGCCAATGGATGATTGGTATCCACTACAGCAAAATCATGATTTTTTTCCAGCAAAACAGCCTCACAACCATCAGGAATTTGAATAAAATCTCCAAGCTGCAGATCAGCAATATCCGGAAGATCAGCATTGCTGATCTGGATGACCAGATTATCTTCTCTTGGGCCGAAGGCTTCTGAAGGCTGGATAAGTACCTCCACTTCATCACCAGAGAACTTCCCATTCAAAGCCTCTTCAATTCCGGCGAGAATATTTCCAGCACCATGTAAATAGATTTCAGGTGAATACCCAGCAGTATCCTGAATTAACACATCCTCAATACTTTTAAGAGTATAATGAATTGAAACCACTGTATTTTTTTGAACTCGCATAGCTTACAATTTAAAGACTAAATTTTGACCGGGCAAGAGCCTGATTGTGGATGAAAATTTCATGGTACATCTGTTCCCTTCTTGTGTAATTGAAACTGGTATGATCTTGTCGCCAAGCTTAACCTCAATACCAGAAACCTGATGCAAGGTTTTCAATGAAAAACTGTTGAGACTTAGCTCACCATACCGAATCTGGAGTTTTGCCTGAAGTTTTTGGACCGATCTTTCCTGCTCGAACGTTCCCCAAGCTGCTGCAGATGTAAATGGAGCTTTGAACTTCTCAGGATTTAATTTCGGGTCGAATGCCATATGAGCATTTGGTCCATGATATTCAAATCCACAGGCGCTAATAAATGTCCCATAGCTTGCCATTGCTCTTGCATAATGATCACTACATTCAATCTCATTAAATGGATTTCTTTTGGCAGCATGGTATCTGTCATGGATCATTCGGGTGATGACTAGTGCCTCTTCAGTCATTCCCTCTGCCATCATATGGGATGCTACCTGATGCTCAAAGCCACTCATACATTCATGGAAATAGCCTAATTGCCAGGTAATTTTATCCCCATAAGGCCTTGCATCATTTTTTGGATTAGTATTCATCACCATACCCCCTTCTCCTGCTAGAGCATAGGGTCTTCCTCCCGGACGATCTTTAATATAGGGCCCAACGTCGGGGGTAAAATTATATTTCCATAAAGATCGGAGCGCTTTGAGTGTTTTTTCTTTATCAATGATCCGACCCAAAGCTACCTGATGAGACCAGCTTTGTCCGTAAACCTGATCTATATGGCAGGTGTTATAAGATCCCAGCTTTTCTCTTCCTTTAATCTCATCAGGTCTGTGAATAAAATATTCGCCATTAAATAGCTTCTCCTCCATATTCTTACTTCCCTTGCTACAATAGTCTTCACATATTTTTTCAAACTGCGAATCATTCATTTCAGCCGCCATTGCACCTGTAGCTTTAACTGCGGCAATGCACAAGCCAACAAGCCATGCAATCTCACCATCCCAAACCGCATCCAATGTATTCTCAATCGGAGTATCCTCCATTCCATCCTGATTTTTATCCTGCCGAATAATCCATTCAGTTGCTCGCTTAATTTTCTCCCAATTTTTAGTCAAAAACTGTTTATCTGCACTCATCTGATGCTCACGGTAGATGCGTAATATGGTACCTGCCTGACCATCGATTGCCGCAGTTTTAACTACCTCCCCTCGATACCAAATCATCCCATCAGCTTGCAAGGATAATCCCAGATCTATACGTTCACGGGTATCCCTCTCAATTCCGGGGAATATACGGCCTACTGCTTGTGCGTATTGCCAAACATGAGTACAAGTACCCTCACAACATCCAACGCCTTCCCATGCATAAAATCTACCGGATTGGAATCGATGTGCAGTTGTTGTGGCCATGGTTGAAATATTCGAAAAGGTTCGTTCAAGGAACCACCAGGGAAGACTTGAATCAAACCAGGTATTTTTCCATAACTTACTTTCATTGCTCAGGGAAGAGAAATTCTGATGTACATAAGCCAACACTTCGAAAGCTGAGCTAAACCAATTCGCATAATATCTGCCACGGTCTTGGATAGCCTGATTTAACTTCAGATTTGCAAAATGCCAAGCAATTGAAAAATGAGCCTCCACTATATTTTTAGGCTTGACCTGATAGTCAGTACATACGGCAGCCACAAGCTGCTGATCTTTAGATTTCTCGGTAAACTCCCCTTTCTGCTGAGTAAAGGAAGCTAGGCTAATCGGAAACTGAAGATCAGTAATTGTTTTAGAATTTCCATTCAAAGAGGCAATTGCTAAAGTACCAAAATCTGGTTCCTCTAATTGCAGTGCTGAGCCATTGAAATTGATGCTGCCTTGAACAGATTTTAACTTACCTTCTGATAAAACTTCATTCCTGCGAATGTCATTTACCCCCGCCGAGCGTATTGAAACTTTATTTTCAAGCCATCCGAGTATAGATATGCTGACAGGCTTTTCAGATTTATTAAGAACAGAAAAAGAATATATTGTACATGGGAGACCAGATTTTTTTTCATCCAAGGGAATAAATGGAGAATAAACATTTGCAGTAATTTCTACCGGCAGATCTTTAGAAATGTAGCGTACAGTAGCCATTGGATAAGTTGCTTCAAAAATAATTTCATCCCAGTCATCTGCATTCATTTTCTTTAAAAAGCTTTTATCGCCTATTTGAATTTTAAAGGCAAAACCTTGTTCCAGTGGACGTATATCCTTTGCAGGTTGTACATAGGCTGAGCCATCTCTTGACCGGACTTTCTTTCCAACGTGAAGTTCGCTGTCCCAATCCACAGATTTTGGATCTATACCCTCCTGCTGAGAATTAAAAATATCCCATAACCATAGGCGCCCATCACCCCCCAGATAGACTGTACCGGTGTTGATGCCACCAACCGGCATTCCAATGTATTGAAGCTCATTTTTGCTCTTAAAGTATTTACTTACAGAACCCCGATTATATAATGATCTTACCCATTGCGGGTTCAGCTTTTTATCGGCAGGAATATTATGTACCAGTTCTCCAGGTAAAAATGGCCCGGCAATGGCTCTAGCCCTCGAGGCATACATACCGGCAGCAAATATCCCGGAGGTCTTTAAAAAAAATCTTCTTTGCATAAGGCATTAAAAGAATGTTATGAATTATCAATCTTAAAAATATAAAAGAGAATCAATGATGAATTCGTTCCTTTATGAAAAATACAATAATTTAATTTTTTAAATGAGATCTTACACAAATTTATTTTTATGATTTTTCCTAAATCAAACATACTCAGAGTTACAATTCTTTTTTTCGGATTAATATGGCTGTCCCAGTCCTCCTTTGCACAAGTTTCATTTATAGCAGGCGAATTGAAAATGAGCCTCAGCAAGCAGGGATCTGTAACAGAATTATCCAATTTATCAACAGGCAAAAACTATATTTCTACTGATACTCTATCTCCTCTGATTACACTGGTAAGCAAGAATATACGGTACCAACCAAGTTCCATGAATTACGATAAGGTTCAGAAAAAAATCACACTTGGATTTAAAGAAGCGGGAGTAAGTATTGACATTCGTACAACAAGTAAAAGCACCCATCTTGTTCTGGAAATTATTAAGGCAGCACCAGAGAGTAAAATCGATGCCATTATTTGGGGTCCATACCCAAACATAATCGCTAAGACCATAGGCGAAATCATTGGTGTAGTAAGAGATGGCGAAGTATCACTTGGCATACAGGTTTTAAACGTCAAAACAATGGGAGGTGATTATCCTAGCGCAGAGGGCAGCACTTGGGCGAGGGGTATTGCGGCAGTTTCATCAATATGGGGAAGCAAACTGCAGGCCTATTCCATTAACAGGGATCATAACCGTTTTGTGGATGCTTGGGGAGGCCTTTACAAAAACATGCCTGTGAAAGCTTTAAAAGGCGAAACAGTTGTCGGAAGTAAGATCGCAGTTTTTTCCTGTAAAGAGCCAATGACATTCGACCGTTTGGAGCAAATTGAAATCGCCGAAAACCTTCCTCATCCAACGATAAATGGGGTTTGGTTTAAAAAATCAAATCTTTATGGCAAATCCTACATGATTTCATCCTATGGTGAAAAAGATATAGATGAGATTATTGGATATACCAAACGCGCAGGACTGGTATCCTTGTACCACGAAGGACCGTTCAAAAGCTGGGGTAATTTTGTATTAAATCCCGATCAATTTCCAAATGGAAAAGATGGTTTAAAAAACTGTGTGGACAAAGCACATGCAGCAGGTTTGTTTCTGGGCATGCATACACTTACCAATTTCATCAATACCAATGACCCATACGTATCACCCGTACCCGACAATCGACTGAGTTTTACTGGAACGTCCACTTTAAATAGAAACATTGATGCTGATCAAAATACAATTGAGGTTATTTCACCGGAGTATTTTAATGATGAAAAAGGGAATAACCTACATACCGTAAAAATTGGATCTGAATTGATACGCTATAAATCTGTGAGCAACACTGCCCCTTATTTGTTATTGGATTGCCAGCGTGGTGCTTTTGGGACTGTCAAATCTGAACATCAAGCCGGTGAACAAGTAGGAAAACTTTTTGATCATTCATACAAGGTGTTCTTTCCAAATCTGGAAATGCAAAGAGAAGTTGCGAAAAACATTACTAATCTGATGAATGAGACGGGTGTGGATCATCTTGATCTGGACGGTCATGAAGGTGCGCTTGCATCCGGTCAGGGCGATTATGCTCTTGAGCTATTTGCCAAAGATGTTTATGATCAGGTAAAACATGATTTTATTATCGGGACCAGTCTGAGCAAAACATTCTACTGGCATATCGGTTCCTATTATAATTGGGGTGAGCCTTGGTACGGTGGTTTTAAAGAAAGTATGCAACAATACAGGATTGATAATCAGGGTTTATTTGACCGAAATTATATGCCACATATGCTGGGATGGTATCTTCTTGCAGATAATACTACCCTTCCGGAGATGGAATGGATGCTGTCGAGAGCCGCCGGGTATAATGCAGGATTTGCCATGGTTGCAAGGCCTGCTGCCTTGAGAAAAAACCCGCTTTCAAACCAATTGCTTGATGCTATCCGTGAATGGGAAAGCGCACGTAATGGAAATGCTTTCAGCAAAGCTCAACAAGAGAATTTAAAAAACTCAAAGAACGAATTCCATCTTGAAAAAAGAGATGAAGGCAAATGGACGCTCCATCAGTATGCGATGTCACCAGTTTTTACAAGAGAAAAATTTGAACGTCAACCGGGCGAACCCACGCATACCACTTGGAATTTACAGTATAATTGGAAAGAACAGCCACTACAATTTAGAATGCAGATCACAGGCGAAAAAGGCAGCGTGAAAAATATTAAAATGCAAATTGACAATTATAAAGAACTTTTGTTCCCTATTGAGTTAGCAGCAGGTGAAAGCCTGGTTTCTGATGGTACAGAAACTATCCGGCTTTACGATAAAAATGGAAAACCAAAAGGATCATTCAAATTGCAAACTATGCCTCCTGTTGTTTCTTCAGGAGCATATGTAATTCTGATGGATTCTGATTTTACTGGAGATGATAATCCTAAAATTGAAGTACAATTTAAGGGACTTTCTGGGAGTGAGGAGATACAAGTAAACTGATTTTAGGACTTGAAACAATTACGAAGTGAATTGTTTTGGCTTCTAAACGAGTCTGAAAGTCTCTTTTGTATTGATGAATCCGTAGAGACGCTGCGCTGAACTCTACTGACAGTAGGGTCTTCAAATTTTTTAAACAAAATCTATCTTATAAATTTACCAATTTATACTTTGTTTCATTTATATTAATTGGTATAGTTCTGGTAGTATTACTAAGTTAGAGTACCTAATCAATCTAGGAATTATTAATTAACCTGTATAGCTATTTCAGGACAAGACTAAATGTCGACCAAATTACTTCTTTGAGTAAAATTTCTTAAATTTTCTTCTTTAACTATAAGGCTCCTAACAGCTTTAATCGACTAAACTAATGTGGTGAACGTACCATATTAATGTCATATTATTGGTCGAATATAATTATCAATCCCTTCTGGATATTCAAAAGTCATTTTACTATTTTTTGCTATACTCCATTTAGAAAAAACAAAAATAGTTTAACGTTTTTACAAATTAGCCAACAGATTTAAAAAAACGAATATGAAGCGTAATCTGATTTTAATTCTACTTTTTGCAATGGTAGCTTGTGAAAAAGAAAATACTTCAAATCTTAATTTAGATGAAAAAGTAGACAAAACTACCTCTGTGGAAAAGGCTAAGGGAAGTTTTTCTAATGGGGCCCATGGAATGGTATCTGGCGCTGCGAAGATCTATACTACAAGCTCTAATACACAATTGGCTCTGGAAAATTTCTCATCTAGCAATGGCCCTAACCTTATGGTGTACCTCAGCAAAGAAAAAGATCCTATCAACTTTATCAATTTGGGGGAATTGAAAGCTACCGGAGGAAACCAGCTATACAACATTCCTCAAAATATCAAATTCTCCGATTATAAATATGCACTGATTTACTGCAAAGCACACAGCAAACTCTGGGGGTTTGCTGAAATTAACTAACTAATTTAAAAAAAGCGAATGAAAACCATAGTCGCCTACTTTCTTATTTTCCTTTTCATTAACACAGTTTCAGGACAAAATGCACACAGGGTTAAAAATTTTAATATCGATAAAAACACCCTCGCAATTGAAGGATATGATCCGGTAGCCTATTTCATTACAAAAAAAGGAATCGAAGGTAAAAAGGATATTAGCCTAAGCAGGGAAGGCATCACTTATAATTTTTCAACTATTCAAAATCGCGAATTATTTAAAACCAATCCCTCAAAATATGAGCCTCAGTTTGGAGGCTGGTGTTCATATGCCATGGGTGAAAATGGCGATAAGGTAGCTGCAGATCCTGAAACATTCAAGATAGTAAATGGTAAACTTTATTTGTTCTACAACAAATTTTTCAATAACACCTTAAAAGATTGGGACAAAAATGAAAATGTTCTAAAACTAAAAGCTGAACAGAATTGGGCAAAATTCAAATAAAATCA
Source organism: Daejeonella sp. (assembly GCA_041689125.1). GTDB lineage: Bacteria > Bacteroidota > Bacteroidia > Sphingobacteriales > Sphingobacteriaceae > Daejeonella. Next base: position 98 of record JBDNGV010000288.1, on the reverse strand, counting down.
ATTTAAAACATCAAAAAGATATTTAGTGCATTGTAATTGTACTTTATACTGTCCGGAAAGTTTAGTGAATCGCCTCGGATTGTAAAATAAAGAGGAGT
>JBDNGV010000287.1:0-7100 GCA_041689125.1 Daejeonella sp. | reverse complement strand
TTCCCGCTCCGGTAATTCATCACGATGCAGTGCAATAACGCTTACATCATATCCTGCTTTAGTCAGTGATATCGCTTCATTTAGTACCCGGTTATCGTGCGTAAATTCATTTAAAACTATTGACAATACTGTCTTCATTGTTGATATTAATTATCGTAAATAAACTTCAATTTTTGTGCTTCCTCTTTCCAAGAGATCTTCGAACCATATTCCAGACAATTTTTCTTCATTATCTCTATCGCCTCTTTCTCAATATCCTTTACAAATTGGGTCAACACTGGCTGTTGAGGCGGTAACGACCAGCCCAAATTATGTAACTCATTTTCACCACTCATGTAAGAGAAGTTATTACTTATCACAAATGGTGTCCCCGCGATAACCCCCTCGTAGAATTTATTGGCGGTTGTCAATTCATAACTCTTTGTTATTGGAGTATCAACGAAGAAAAGGCTAACATCTGCCGATGATGTAACTTTAATGATATCCTGCATTTCTACTGCAGGATGATAGTGAATGTATCTCGATTTCGATGAACAGTCAATAACCCTATCCGTCAATTCTCCAAAACCCATAAATACGATATGGCATTTTTGTTGATTCATAAAGACATCAATCAACGTTTCTATTCCGCGATATTGATTAATAATTCCCTGGTAAATAAAAAGAATATCGTCATCTTTGAGATTAAAAAAATCTTTGAGATACCGGCTTTCAGGAATTTTTTCTCCAAAATAAGGGTTAATAGGTATGTTCCGAATGGTGGAAGTTTCAGTATACCCTAAACCAGATCTGTACCACTTTTCGATTTCGGGAGATACAAAAACAGTATGGTGCAACCATCTCTTTGCGATGGATTCGATCGCAACCACGTACTTCTCCTGCATAAAACTAATGCCGGTCCGTTTGGATTCAAGTTCATGTGGAACATATATAATTTTGCATTTTATAAACAGCTTTATCAAGATAGCTATAGGCAAAAAAGTAGGATTATGGACACTAAGAAAGACTGGCCTGTGTTGGATTACTATTTTAAGAACCTGAAATCTAAAAACCACAATAGATAAAAGGGCGACAAATTTCCTTATAATGGAATTCTTAATTGCCCAATGCTTGCTAGATAGTGTGTTTATTGGAAGCCGCACTCTAATTAGTTCCCTATTATTTCCAACTTGTTCTCTCAATTGAAGGCCTTCGCGCCAAAACCCAATTACAAAAATCTGTTCCACCAGTTTCCATTCAAGAAGCATTTGGGTTGATTTTAACAAACGTGATTCACTTTGGAGACTTGAATCAAATAAATGGATACTTATTTTCAAAATATATTATAATTTAGAAATTAAATCGAAAATGCTTTGTTAATCTCATCTCTGCTCGGATATGTAATTAAAACCGCTTTATGCTTTCCCTGGTAGACAAAACAAGCTCCGCCCGCAACAGCAGATACCTTCGACTCAATTATAGCAGTTTTAAAATCACCTAACCCTTTTGCACCACCAGCTGCAACAACAGGGATATTAACTGATTGTGCAATTTCTTTTATTAGCTTCCAGTCGTATCCTCCCATTGCTCCGTCGTTATCAATAGAATTAATTAATATTTCTCCTGCTCCCCTACGTTCAACTTCCTTTGCCCAGTCTATCGGGTGAAGTTTGGTCTTCTCACGACCGCCGTAAATATAGACCTCATATTTTCCGAGCATCGATTTTTTTACATCAATTGACACTACAATTGTGGAATTTCCGAAATATGTGGCTGCTTGCGTTACTAGTGCTGGATTTCTAACTGCATTAGTATTAATCGAAACCTTTTCTACACCTACGTTTAATACCTCTCGTATCATCTCGGTATTTGCAATACCTCCTCCATAAGTTAAGGGCATGAAACACTCTGAAGCAATGTCCTTTAAAACCACCCAATTCAGTTCCCTGCGATCATTCGTGCTGGTTATGTCCAAAAATACCAGTTCATCAACCTCTTTTTCATTAAAAATACGAATGGCATTAATCGGATCACCGATGTATTTTGCATCTTTGAATTTAAGCGTTTTGTATAATCCCGAGTTTTTCAACAGAAGAATCGGAATAATTCGTGGCCTGAATTTTTTATTTGTAATCAACTCAATAATATTTTAGGAAATTACTTAGAAGGCGAAGCCCGAATTTATGGCTTTTCTCGGGATGAAACTGAACGCCGAATAAGTTATCCTTTGCCAGGGAAGCTACAAATTCGTAACCGTATTCAGTAGTCAACCCTATTTCCTCTGAATCAGGAGCGACGATATGATAATTGTGCACAAAATAAAACCATGCATCATCCAGTCCTTCATATAGCGGAATCTCCTTTTTTATGGATATTTGCCTCCAGCCCATGTTGGGAAGTGGATGTTTTTCAATTTGATTACTTAGATCGAACCGGATAGTCTCAGCATTGAACCAGTTTAATCCATTTGATTGACCCTCTTCACTAGATCTCGACATTAGTTGAATTCCAAGACATATCCCTAGCACCGGCACCCGGTCATTCAGAGCTTTATGATTTAATACAGGGATCATATGCAACTCTTCTAAACGTTTCATTCCAGTATCAAAAGCGCCGACACCCGGTAAGATCAAATGATCAGCTTGTTCAATTTCTTGATGACTTGACGTTATAATCGAGGCATAACCGTTCTTTTTTAGCATGTTTTGAATAGAACCCAAATTGCCCATTCCGTAATCCACTATAACTACCATCGACTGTTAGGCTGACTGAAATATTCTTTTAATCGGGCGGTACACTTTCCTAATTTTATTTATAAAGCTTTCTGTGTTAGGGAATTCTAAATAAGAACGGGGGGCTTCCTCCATAATTCCGTCATATTCCTGCCTGTTGATACCCAGTTTTTTTATGAAAAAATTCCTATCATCTTCTAACTGCACCGGATCATATAATGGCTTTTCTAGCTCTTCCAAAGCCTCTTCACGCGGCAGTTGGCCAGAAACGATTAAACTCGACAGGTGAGCCTTGCGTTTATCATATCCGAATTTTGTTGGGAGATAGTGTCCTTGGAAGAAACGTGTGAAAATAGATTCGTGATGCTTCCCCCCATAATCTCGCCAACCCAGATCGTTTATTAATAACTTTTTAGCATCCGCCTTATTATAATCTATCCAATCTAAGGGAGAAAATGACTCCAACTTTAAAATGCGCGGATAGTATACGAATTTCTGAAAGGTTGATAAAATAGGATATGACTCCAGCTTGGTAGTTCCAAAACGTCTATGCACGGCACGCAATTGTATAGAATCACTAGCATCATACCCCCAGGCACTTGGTAGAATAGACTCGGTCGCCATGTTATTCCCGTTTACAATATATCTAATGCCATACTTCCTTGCTTCCTTATACAGACTGGCGATAAATGCGTGATCCTGAGGCACATCGAGGTTCGCTAACGAGGACTTGAAATAAGCTACTTGAAGATCCTTTATTATCTCCCAATCAACAACTAAAGTATGGAGGTCAAGTTTTAGTTTTTGTACAATATTCTGAATATTGCTAACCGCCGCTTCGGTATTCCAACCGGCATCAACATGGACAATCAAGGGCCTTAGCCCTAATTGTTGCGTTATATACCAGGTCAGGTATGAGCTGTCCACACCTCCGCTCAACCCGATTAGGCAATCATAATCCTTACCCTTTCCTTCCTTCCGCAACAAATCAACCATCTGTTCTGTCAGGAATTGGGCTTTTTCTTTACTTGGTTTTTGTACCCTCTCATATTCCTCATAATCTCTTACATGATTACATACGCCCTTTGAGTCAAAAGTGATCAAAGGGTCTGTAGTATCCATCACAGACTTCGTACACATTTGATAAGGATCCCTATGTAAAATATTCCTTAATATATGCTCGCGTTTGGCCATTTACCTTTTGTTTATCAAATACGATTGATTTCGTTCCTTTGATCAGCTGATATTGCACCAAAATACACCCACAACAAATCCCATGTAAAAAAGGATGAGATCGCTCCAATTATGAGTATTGGCCAACTGATTGCCTTTAAAACTACTCTCCCTTTATTTCCATGAATAGGAATCAACCTCAAAAGTAAAAAACCCCAAAGTAAAAACCCTCCAATTAAACCAAGGTGAGTCTGAACAGATGCGATAGTTGAATGCAAATAAACCAAACCCAGTTTTCCAAATATTAAGTTTTGAAATAGCCTGTCCCCTTCGCCGGTTTTAAATTGATCAAATCTTGACGTAAAACTGGAATTCTCAGAGATAGAGCCCGCGTTACCATAATCAAATAGCCGTGTTTGGGTAATATCTATAAGAGTGAGCGGGTATAGCAACAAGAGTAATCCAAACAGGATCAGTGGCAACATCCAAAAAAACCGCTTCTTAACAGAATAGCCTTTAAATAACCAATTCGGTGGCTTTGCAAAATAAAGGAAAGATCCCGCGGTTAAAAAGATCAGGGCTGTTCCTTTGTTAGAACCAATGAGGACTAAATTTACAGCGGTTAAGATTGCTTGAAAAACTACCAGAAGTGAAAAATTAAAATATGATTTTTCGTAATTTAATGAAGATTTCAAGTACATGTATTGAAGTATCCAAATACATATTACCGCCTTGATATAAGCGTCTCCAAAATCTTGATAATATATATTAGTCTCTGTTGCTATCTGGATAAACCGGCTGTCTAATGTCAATAAAAACCCGCTCAAAATATACAGGCTCATAGCAATATAGCCGAATGTTAGAAAATACGTCGCCGATTTGAATAACTTATTTTCGGTTGACATATCAAATAATTTATACTTCAATCTAAAATTCGAAAATGCTAGAAACCCTGTTAGGAAACTAACGGGGATGTATATAACTATTTGCCTCGTGTACTCGCTAGATATATCCGAAGAAGAAAGAAATGCCGAAATCAGAAAGTAGATCAAAAAAAGAATAAGTAATGAAGTACTTACTTTATTAATTAATTGGACTATAAGATCCACAATATTTGTAGCTGAGACCAAAAAAACGAATAAAAAGAAGAAAAAAAACTCCTTGGACAAGAAATTCTTCTCACCATACATTGTATTTGAAAAAGCTATATACAGCTCGTATAATGAAATAATTCCAATAAATAAAGCACCAGGTACCTGATATTGAGTTCTGGCAGATGTTTGTACCGTCCCCTCTGTGAATGATCGTATAGTAGTGACAGAGCTCATGTTTAATTTATATTAACATCTCCACGACTCAATATTCCTAATTTCGCCGTCAAAAAATCTTCCGAATGCTCCTGATTGAATTTTTCAATGAGATTAGTTTCTTCAAACTGCTGTTGGAAAACCTCAGTTTTCATTTGATTTAAACTTGAAAGTATCTCGATTGGACTGTCCTGTGGTATTGCAACACCCAACTTAAACTCATTAACAATTTCCTCCATCATATACCCCTTGCTAACCAGAACAGGTTTCCAAAATGTTGCAGCCTTTGTAATTAGATTGCTGCTCGCAGAAAAATCGATATAAGCTGCGTAAATAATGTCGCTGACAGAAACCAAGGCATTGAAGTCAGCTTCCGTTGGAATCCTTTCCGGGTTGTATATTATTTTATGTTGATTTCGCTCAACTATCTCATTAATGTAATTCAAATCTTCTGCATTAAACGAACCAATATCCAATTTACCGGCTATCAAAAAAAGGTGATCACGTCCGTTATCCATATCCACTGCTTTAAGTAAAGTCAGCATTCCCTTTCTTTTTGAAAGGCTTCCCAGCAAAGATACTACCTTTCTGCCATTTGCTTGTTTGCTGGCCTCTTTATATAACCAATAGCTGCGATCAGGTTCGACGTTATCGATCACGTCCGGGATAACCACTACCTGCTTTTTCGTCTCTTTTTTAATAAGCTCAGCGCAGAGCTTATCAAAAACAAAAACAGCTTTGCAATTTTTGGATTTCAGCAAATGATGAGGACTCAATAATAATCTTCTTAGCCAGCTATAGGGCATTTTGGTCCTGCAATTCTGAGGATTCATAATTAATCCGCTCCAAGGATATGGAAAAGCAGAATCCAGCTTACTTAACGATAAATAGGGTCCCATGAAAGGATCCATATAGGGAAAGAACACAAGCCCAGGCTCCTCAAAAGTCAAACTTATGTCCTTTATTTTTTCACCAACAGCTCTCCACATTTGTCTAAGCCGGTCCATGCTCTCCATCCTAGTCCGGGTGATAGAAGTTTTAGGTAGATCGAAGAAAAAAATCTCAGAAGATACTTCTGATTTAAACACGTCAACACTAGCATCTTTCGCCTCACGACAATTCGGCAAAAGGACAATTATTTCAAAGTTTAATTTTTGAAACGCTTGTGCAAATAACCTTAAATAAGATATATGATGTCCTGTTACATAGATATCTACAATAAAGATGTTCATACAAAATGACGCTTCAGGCCGAGGGTTCTAGGTTTGAAAGGGTTCTAGTATTTCAAGAGCCCTTCTACAATCTGTTAAACCAAAACCATTACCGTTAAGAACCTCCTGGTAACTTTTGGTATGCAAATCGGTAAACCCATCTGAGAACTCTAAATCCATCCCATCAATTTCTAGATGTCTAAAGGTTCGTTTTCCCTGATCCATTATCTCTTGCGGAATGTCATTATAATCAATACTTAGCTTCCAATTAACATTTGCTCTTTCAAGTTCTAAGAAACCCGATGCGCTTGTTTTGTTGCTGGTAATCCTACGATTATCCTTTACATCCCCAAATATCCACGTCAGCATATCGAAAAAATGGACGCCTATATTGGTGGCAATTCCACCTGATTTACCAAGATCTCCTTTCCAGCTATAGTGATACCAGTTTCCTCTTGAAGTAATATAGGAAAGGTTTACATCGTATTTTTTATCGGCCGGCCCATTTAAAACTTTTTCACGAAGTGCTATTATGGACGGATGTAAACGCAATTGGAGAATAGCATTTACTTTATTATCCGATTCAGACTCGATTTCGTGTAATGCCTCCAAATTATGAGACGTAATTACAAGAGGCTTCTCACAAATAACGTGACAGCCATTCCTAAGACCGAATCGAATATGGGAATCATGTAAGT
>JBDNGV010000286.1:0-3567 GCA_041689125.1 Daejeonella sp. | reverse complement strand
TACATACTCGTACGATAATCGGAGTGCATTCCCTTTCAAAAAATTCATGCATAGCAATTACAAGTTCATTCACATTAAAATCGAAATAAAACCCATATGGTTTATAATTCAGCAGATACTAAAAACTATTACCTAATGAATCAATTTATTCTGCGAAATATAAAGGTCGTTGAAATGGTTGGGGTCATGATGCGGATTTTTAGTTTTACACTTGTAAGCTGGCTTGGACCAGATAGCCCCTTTCTGTTTGTATGGATTTTCAATACCATCGATGCTATTTTGCTTTCTTGGTGTGCCATACTTAAAAAGGACCGTGCTTATACCCTGTTAAATTTGTTCTGGATTCTTGTGGGGATAATTGGAATTTTAAGAGCCATTGGCTACATTTAATTCAACTATTAAATAGTTCTGAATTAAGTATATCAAGGCAAAAAATAAAAAATATGAGAAATTTCATTATCGCAAGCATGTTGTTAATTTTTGCTTCCTGCGGACAAAATGTAAAAATACAAGGACCGGATGATCAGGTCAAGTTTGTGAATTATATTAAAGCATTAAGAGATGCTGTGAATTCTTTAGAACAGGACAAAGCAAAACGGGGTATGATGCTGGATAATGGCGTGATTTCAACAAAGGCCTATGTTAAAGATAGTCTGAATTTAAAGTTTGATTCTTGGCAGGCAAATCTGGTTGAAATCATCGAAAAACCGGCTTCAGTCGAAATTAATTTCAGCATTATTCTGGATCCTTCGAATAAATCTTCCCAAAAATCGATTGTTTTAAGCAGTATCTTGGATAAAAATAAACAGGAAATTATTGAGGGATTAAAAGCCGGCGACCAGGTTAAAATCAGCGGAAATTTTATTGAGAAAGATGGATTTATAGATATAGACAGTTACAGCAATTATAAGTTTTCGAAGAATGTGTTTGATAATCCTGAGTTTAAGGTGGAGATTAGGGCAGTCGAAAAATTGTGATAGTCGTTGATGGTTGGTGATAACACAAACCATAGGAGCAGATAAAAATGAGAACAAATAAAAATATATCTAGGCTAAGTTTTTTAAAAAATACAAGCATTCTGGCAGCAAGTTTAACTTTCATGCCTGGTTTACTCAGTGCATCGATGAAAAGCAGTCTGCTAGGTAAACAATTAGTCGGGGATGGCATTATAGATTATCAGATCATCATCCCAATGCAAGCAAGCCCCATAGAAAAACAGGCTGCTTCGATGCTTCAGCAGTATTTATCGAAATTATCGATTAAGGCTGTTCCAATTGCAGAGGAAAGTAAATCTCCTATTAAAAACGGAATTTATCTTGGTCAAACAGAGTATGCCAAAACCCTACAAATCAATTTCAGCCAGCTAATGGAAACCGGTTTCATCACAAAAACGGCAGGCAACAATATTATAATCGCCGGCGGAGCAAAAAAAGGACTTCTTTTTGGTGCTTACGATCTGCTTGAAAACCTGGGATTCAGAAAATTCGCTCCAGAAACTACCTTAATCCCAAAAACTACAACCTTCAATCCAACGAAAACTGAAATAATAGCTGAGCCGCAGATCAAATACAGAACAACATCCTACAGCGAAATGGCTGATCAGGAATATTCAGACTGGCATAAACTCTCTTCAAGAGATGACTGGGGTTTATTTGTGCATACATTTAATACACTTGTTCCGCAACAGGAATACGCTAAAACTCATCCTGAATATTATTCGCTGATTAATGGCAAAAGACAGCCGGGCACCCAGTTATGTCTGTCGAATCCTGAAGTTTTAAGTGTTCTTGTAACTAGCTTGAAAAACAAAATACAGCAAAACCCTGCTGCTACTTATTGGTCTGTTAGTCAGGATGATAACGACAGATATTGCCAATGTGATGGCTGTTCAGCCTTGAATGAAAAATATGGAAGGGTTCCTAGCGGATCGATCATTTATTTTGTGAATCAGGTCGCCAGAGAATTCCCGGATAAGATCATTTCTACACTAGCTTATTGGTACACTAGAAAAGCACCAAAAAACATCGAAATAGAGCCTAATGTTAATATTATGCTCTGTAATATTGAAAGTGCGCGGCAAGCCCCGGTTTTTGTAACCGACCCTGCTTTTTCTAATGACCTGAGGAATTGGGGAGCACTTTCAAAAGATATCTTGATTTGGGATTATAATATCCAATTCACTAATTATGTGTCTCCTTTCCCCAATCTATTTACATTAAAACCAAATATCAAATTCTATACAGAGAATCAGGTAAATGCATTATTTATGCAGGCAAATAATGAACCAGCAGCCGAAATGGCCTTGCTCCGCTCTTACCTGATCTGCAAATTAATGTGGAATCCCGATGCAGATGACCAAGCGATTATCGATGAATTTCTAAATGGATATTTCGGTGCTGCAGCTCCATTTATAAATCAATATATCCGGAGTATGCAAAAGTCTCTGGTCGAAAGTGGCATGGTGCTGAGTATTTTTGGTGATCCAATTCATGCTAAAAATGCTTACTTATCGGCAGAAATGATGAAGCAGTATAAACAACTGTTCGACAAGGCAGAACAGGCAGTAGCTTCGGATACTGAATTACTCAATCGTGTAAAAACTGCCCGCCTACCAATCATGTATGCAGAGATACAAATCGGCCGGACTGAGATTGATACAGACAGAAGTATGTTCCGCAAAGACGTTAAGGGCCAAGTGCTTCCTGAACCTGAAATGAAGTCATTAGTCAGCCGATTTGCAGATGGTTGCAAACTAAACAGTGTCAAACTGCTCAGAGAAAGAAGCGGAACTCCTGAACATTTCCGTGCTTCATATACTAGGATATTCAACAACATGGAAGGAATAGGTAGTGCTAAATCATTCCGCAAAAAGATCACCCCGATTAGTAAGCCTAATCCTAAATCGAAAGGATTGGAAAGCCTGACTGATGGAATTTTTGCTTCTTATGAATCATGGCAGGAAGCGGATCAGAATTGGGTGTATTGTACAGCCGAACACATGGACTTTATTCTTGATTTAGGCGAAGTAATGCCGGTCAGCTCCCTGAATATGGATTTCCTGAACCCACAGGCACAACCCGACTGGCATTTGTTTGCCTTACCCAAATTTGTTACTTATTCTATTTCTTTGGATGGAAATGAATACCGCGATCCTATGAAAATTATAAACCCGCATAATCCAAACCCACTTGAAAATTCTGGAATAATGAAAATTTCTTTCCTTCCATTCCTGGCAGAACTAAAGGCAGGAACAAAAGCCCGATATATTAAAGTACATGCCGAAAGTTTGCTGAAAACACCTTCTTGGCATATCCGCTCGGGGCAGGCGATTTCTATTTATTCTGATCAGATTGTGGTGAAATAATATTTTAAATTAATGTATAAAACCTTTCACAAATTTAAATTAACACATGTTCTTGGCAGAAATTTTCTGACGGAGAGCTTTATGCCTTTCAGAATAATCTACGGCTTGTTCAAAAAGCTGAACTGGTCGAAAAAAGTACATAGAAATGGGGTTCCATTTACGATCCTGATAAAGAACGGTATGGGCGTTATGAATTTCACATC
>JBDNGV010000285.1:0-5269 GCA_041689125.1 Daejeonella sp. | reverse complement strand
TATGACAAAAGTTTTAATTACAGGGGCTACAGGAAATGTTGGAATTGAAGTATTATCTGCTTTAAAAAAACTTGAGCATCAATTAGAGATATTTGCTGGGGTAAGAGACACAGAGTTTGGCAATGAGAAACTAATAAATTTCAATGTCAAGTATATCAAATTTGACTTTAGCAATAGTGAGACATTTTTTTCTGCCCTTCAAAACATTGATCTGCTCTTTTTGCTTCGACCACCACAAATTTCAGACGTTAATAAATATTTTGCACCACTAATTGAAATAGCAAGGTATTTTTCGGTAAAACATATTGTGTTTTTATCTGTGCAAGGTGTGGAAAATAGCAAAATTATACCACATCATAAAATTGAAAAACTAATCGTAGGCAGTAAAATTCCATATACCTTTCTACGACCTGCCTATTTTATGCAAAATTTCACTACAACTTTACGTAATGACTTAGTAAATAAGCAAAGGATTTATTTGCCTGCAGGACAAGCCAAGTTTACTTTAGTTGATGTAAATGACATTGGTGCTGTAACAGCAAAAATTTTAACCCAACCGCAAAACCATATCAATAAATGTTATGAATTAACGAACAACGAAACCTTGACATTTACTGAAATGGCAGAACAAATCAGTAAAGTAATTGGGAAGACTATAAAATTTATTTCACCCCATTTATTACAATTCTTTTGGAATAAACGAAAAGAAAATGTGCCCACAATGCTAATTTTAGTAATGATTATGTTGCATTATTTTCCAAGATTCCAAAAAACACCAAAGACAACTGAATGGATAAAAAGTATTACTGGCCATGAGCCAAGATCTTTTGAAAATTTTATTCAAACAAATAAAAATCAATTACAGTAACGAGAAGAACTTGCTATAGCAGCTACTAAAAAGGCGGGGTTTTTCCGATGAAAAATCGGAATAGGCTATGTTCCAAAGACAGTTTGAGGCTTCGAAATGCGCTTCTACGCCAACCGACAAACCGGCAGCAGAGATTTTAGCGACACTTAGTAAGTATAAAGTCATTCTAAATCCTTTTTTACTAAAAACAGCACAGAATTGATTTAAACTTTATAAATTTAACGATGTTGTATTATTGAATACATGAAAAAAATATTTAGCAATTTTTTATCCGAAAAGTTTAGGGAACGAACAGAACGAATCACCATCGGGATTGCGATTATCAGTTTTATTATTCATTTACTCGTTATTTTTCTAGTTAGTAAGGATATCATCCATATTAATTCAAAACTTACTACAAATCCCATCTCTGCAGTATATACACCCTTCTCTTTCATTCTGGTTTACGAAGTATTCTTATTGGTGTATTACCTGCCAAGGTCAATCTCAAGTTACATTGGTAAACAATACGAAATTATAACGCTGATTGTAATCAGGAGGATTTTCAAAGATATTGGTAACATAGAAATGTCCTCGAATTGGTTCAAGTTGGAAACTGACCTGCAGTTTACCTATGACATGGTAACAGCACTGATTCTGTTCTTTTTAATCCAACAATTCTATCGAAAACTAGAAAGGCAGGGTAGAGAAGATGCTACCAAAACGCTTGATGGACAAGTTAGAATAAACAGGTTTATACAATTAAAAAAAAGAATTGCTACGGTTTTGGTGCCTACGTTAATTGTACTTGCATTATATTCATTTACCAGTTGGATAGTTGAATCAACTCAAGATCATTGGAACCACATAACCACTTTCAAAAATATTAATAACATATTTTTTGAGGATTTCTTTATGCTCTTAATCATCATTGATGTAATATTACTGCTGTTCTCACTGTTCTATTTCGACAGTTTTCATATTATCATCAGAAACTCAGGTTTTGTAATTTCGACTATTTTAATAAAGTTATCATTTTCGGTAGAAGGTATAGTCAATAACGCCCTGATTGTAGGAGCAGTAGTTTTTGGATATCTGATTCTTCTGATCCACAATTCATACAATAAAAACACAGTTTCAGACTAGGTGCTGGTTCAGCAAAGACTAAGAAAGGTGACGACAAACAACCTAAAGAAATGGAATAACAAATAGCCAATTCATTTGAATTATTTGAAAATAGACCTATTCATGAAGAATGTAAAAATGTTGCACTGCGCTTAAATATGCACAATGGTAACTTTGAAATTGATTTAGCTGCAATTCCGTTTGGGTCAAGGGTTGCAATTACTTTATTCCTAGCTTTATTCAACAAATGAATCTAATCAAAACCTGTGCAGGTAAGAGCTAGGTTTATTTATGCCGGTTGATCTGCTATCCAATCTGTTCTGCTTTTTAATTAAGTGTGTTAAAGCAGAATTAAATACCATATTCACAACTTTATTCACTTTTTCACAACTTTTATTTTTTTATTAATTTTAATTTCTACATTTGATTTAGAATTAATCTAAATAAAAATAGAGTGAATAAAATATTATCGTTGTCAGTATTTGCCTTTTTAATAATAAGCAAATTTTATGTTCAAGCTCAAGACACAAGCAAAGTTATACAGTTACCAAAGGTAATTGTAGAAGCTAAGCGACCGGCTCCTGAAAGATTAAAAGAGGTAGAAGGAGTTGTAATTTTTTCAGGAAAGAAGAATGAAGTAATTAGGCTTTCCAGTATTGATGCCAATCTTAGTACAAATAATTCACGTCAAATTTTTTCGCGAGTCCCGGGAGTTACTATTTGGGAAAATGATGGTTCTGGAATACAGGTATCTGTAGGTACTAGGGGATTAAATCCTAATCGCAGTTGGGAGTTTAATACTCGACAAAATGGCTATGATATATCAAGTGATGTTTTTGGTTATCCGGAAGCATACTTTAATCCACCTATGGAAGCCGTAGAAAAAATTGAGATTATTAGAGGTGGTGCTTCACTACAATATGGTTCTCAGTTTGGTGGATTGTTGAATTATGTTTTGAAAAAAGAAACTTCTGACAAACCCTTCACTTTTCAATCTCAAAATACTTTGGGTAGCTACGGGATGCTTAGTTCATATAATGCTATAAGTGGCAATACAAAAAAATGGAACTACTCAGTATATAATCATTATCGAAAAGGAAATGGCTGGAGACAAAACGGGCGATATGAAGTTAGAAATACACACGCCTTTTTCCAATATAAGATTAATGCAAAATCAAGTCTATCAGCTGAATACAGCAATATGGATTACGAAATTCAGCAATCAGGCGGGCTCACTGATGTTCAATTTAAAGCAGATAGCCGACAATCTGTCCGCCAACGTAATTGGCTTAGCACTCCTTGGAATGTTGCAGCCCTAAATTTTGACACTAAAATAAAAGAAAATTTAAGTATCAATCTAAAAGTATTTGGTTTAATTGCTCAAAGAAATAGTGTTGGATTTATAACAACACCAAATATTAAAGATACTGTTAATGCCACATTAACAGATTTTAATAACAGACAAGTAGACAGAGATTTCTATAATAACATGGGTTCTGAATTAAGAGGTATTTACACCTATAACCTATTCAATGAAAAAAGTAATTTAGCTTTTGGGGGTAGAATTTACCAGGCAAATACCACAAGAAAGCAAAGAGGAAGAGGCGATACAGGATTTGATTATAATACAAATATCTTTTCTGCAAAATTTCCGGCAGAATTAGAATTTACAACTAATAACATTGCTCTTTTTACTGAAAATCAATTCAAATTAACCGACAAGCTTAGTATTACGCCAGGCATACGTTATGAAAATATTGTTTCAGAAATAAGAGGAAGATTATCAACTATAGGAACAACTGAAGTAAATGTTTTTCCAAAAAGCGCAAAAAGAAATTTGTTTTTAGCAGGAATTGGCTTTGAGTATAAACTCAAAACTTCAAATTTTTACGCTAATATTTCTCAAGCATATCGTCCTGTTTTATTTTCAGATATTACGCCTCCAGCCACAACAGATGTAATTGATGAAAACCTACAAGATGCCAACGGTTTTAATGCAGATTTAGGTTATAGAGGGTCATTTTTTGACTTTATAAACTTTGATGTTAGTACATTCTATATTCAATACAACAATAGAATCGGTACAATCAGAAGATTTATTGATGATGACCCAGCAAAGGCAACCTACCAATACAGAACAAATTTAGGAACATCAGCAAATAAAGGTATTGAATCTTACATTGATTTGAATATTAGTAATGCTTTGAAAATGAATAATGAATTTGGAGATCTAAATTTATTTGCCACACTAGCTTTCATCAATGCTGAATATGTTGATTTTAAAACAACTTCAATTACAGGGACTGTACCAAACGTTATAATCAAAGAAGTGAATTTAAAAAACAATAAAGTGGAATTTGCCCCAAGACAAATACACAATATAGGTTTGACATATTCCTTAAAAGGGTTTTCCACTACCATGCAAACTCGTATTTCAAGTGAGGTATTTAGTGATGCAACGAATACTGAAATTGCAAATTCAACCGGAACAATTGGAAAAATTGATGGTTACCAAGTCTATGACTTATCAATGGAATACAAATTTTTAAAAAATTATAACTTTCGCTTCAGTATAAACAATTTAACCGACATTGAATACGCAACGCGTAGAGCAGGAGGATATCCGGGACCTGGATTAATACCAAGTGAAGGTAGAACCGTAAATTTAGGGATAGGAATAAAGCTGTAGTCATATTACACCTTGGACTTCTTATTGGAAGTCTACAATATCCCTCAGCCTAGCAATTTATCGAAAAAACTGATATATCTCGCTTTAAAACCGAGTTAGATTCCTTTGAGCAAGAAAAATTATGATGTGATTCTAATCTATTTCTAATATAGCTATAATAGAGTCCTAATATTTAAAGGATACTATTGTAAATAGTAAAGATCTAAATAGTTTAAATTTATATTCTTTTTAAGATATTTTTACAGGCTATTATGTTAGAACAACAAAAAATACTTATTGTAGAAGATGAATTTAAAGTAGCAACTTTTATAAAAAAGGGATTACTTACTCAAGAACTTCTTGGTGATATTGCTTTTACGGGACTGGAAGCTATAGAATTATTTAATAAAAACCATTATGATTTAGTTATTTTAGATATTGGTCTACCGGATATGAGTGGATTGGACCTATGCAAGCATATCAGAAAAAATAACGATAGAATTCCAATATTGATGCTCACTGCAATGGGTAGTTTATCTGATAAGCTCTCGGGATTTGAAATGGGTACTAATGATTATATGGTCAAACCTTTCGACTTTATGGAATTGTTAGTTAGAGTAAGATCTTTA
>JBDNGV010000284.1:0-5732 GCA_041689125.1 Daejeonella sp. | reverse complement strand
ATCAACTGAAATCCTCGTTTTATAATCAGCTTTTGCCAGAACCGAACGTATCCTTGCATGAGTATACTGAATAAACGGACCAGTATGCCCTTGGAAATCAATAGATTCGTTCGGATCGAACAATAGTCTCTTTTTAGGTTCTACCTTCAGAAGGAAAAACTTAAGTGCACCCAAACCGATCATATTGTAGAGATCTGCCTTCTCAGCTTCAGAAAACTCATCTACTTTGCCCAATTCTTCTGTACGTTCCTTTGCAGTACGGATCATATCATCCATTAATTCATCCGCATCAACCACAGTACCTTCTCTCGATTTCATTTTACCGGAAGGAAGATCCACCATCCCATAAGACAAATGATATAATCCCTTAGCCCATGACTTTCCTAATTTCTGAAGAATAAGAAACAAGACCTTAAAGTGATAATCCTGTTCATTTCCAACGACATAAATAGACTGATCCATTTTAAAATCATCATATTTTAACTGTGCAGTCCCAAGATCTTGGGTAATGTAAACCGAAGTACCATCGGCTCGTAAAACAAGCTTTTGATCCAGTCCGTCTTTAGTGAGATCTATCCAAACTGAACCATCTTCCTTTTTAAAGAAAACACCTTTCTCTAGTCCTTCTTCGATAATATCCTTACCAAGTAAATAGGTATCCGACTCATAATAATATTTAACGAAATCAACACCAAGCTGATTATATGTTTGTTCAAAACCTGTATATACCCATGAATTCATCATAGACCACAAAGCCATAACCTCGAGATCTCCGGCTTCCCACTTCAGAAGCATTTCTTGAGCATGCTTTATGACCTGAGCGTTCTTCTTTGCATTTTCTTCTGTCTGCCCTTGCAAGATTAGTTCACTGATCTGATGTTTATATTCCCGATCAAATATGACATAATACTTGCCTACCAAATGATCTCCTTTCAATCCACTACTTTCGGGGCTTTCTCCATTGCCAAAAAGTTGCCAAGCTAACATCGATTTGCAGATATGAATGCCACGGTCATTGACCAGATTAACCTTAAAAACCTCATAACCATTAGCCGAAAGAATCTCTGCCACAGAATAACCTAATAAATTGTTTCGAACATGTCCTAGATGCAATGGCTTATTGGTGTTTGGAGATGAATACTCAACCATCACCCTTTTCCCATTAGCTGGAAACTGACCAAAACCTTGGCCTAAAACGGTATTGAGTAATTGATCAATCCAGTATGAATCTGAAACAGAAAGATTTAAGAAACCTTTTATTACATTATAATTCGTTACTTCAAGGATATTCTCCTTCAGATATTCCCCGATCTCTGCTCCTGTTTGTTCAGGCGTTTTTTTTGAAACCCTTGTAAAAGGAAACGTTACTGCAGTTACCTGACCATCAAACTCTTTTCTCGTTTCCTGAATAACGATACTATCTATTCCAATCTCTGATTGGTAAAGTTTTGAAACAGCCTTTTGAATATGTTCTGCAATGATATTTTCTATTGTCATCTTGTATGGGCATCCACCCTTCAAATTTAATCGTTAATTAAAGAATTTGTTGCTCGCAATAAAATCTCAAAAGCATTTTCAGCCATGAGATTTTCACGATCAAGTGTGGGATTTACTTCCACAATCTCAAACCCACAAACTTTCTCACTACTCATCAGTCTTGATAGCAAGTTCCCGGCTTCCCGTTCTGTAATACCATTAGGCACCGGAGTTCCGGTACCTTTAGAAATGGAAGAATCCAGGGCATCCACATCAAATGACACATATATAAGGTCACAGTTTTGCAAATATTTGAAGGTATCGAGCGCAATTCGCTCCACACCACGCTTCCTGATCTCCGATGTAGGAAAATTCTTGACTTTATGCTTTTTCAGTAAATACTGCTCTGGCGGCTCAGAATCACGCATGGCAATATAAACCAAGTCGCTGTATTTTATTTTAGGGGCAATATTAGCAACATTTTTTAACTGATACCAGTAATTTATAGTCTTCTGATCTGGCAAATTGACCTTTGAATCAGTATTGTCCTCATCTAGTACAATAGCCAGAGGCATACCATGCAGATTACCTGAAGGAGTAGTATATGGTGAATGAATATCAGAATGAGCGTCGATCCATATTACGCCTAGTCTGCTTTTAGGGTAGGCTTTGCGAATACCTGAAATTGTTCCTGCAGAGCAGCTATGATCACCTGAAAGTATAATCGGAAACTCCTTATTCTTCAGTGTCCTTGCAACTTCCTCTGAGATGCGTTCAACCATAGTAAGAACACCGGAAACCCGTTTCGCATGTTGATTGCCAGCAGTTTCAAGCAAAAGATGATTCTCATTAGGTATTTCAACACTCTTGTACTTCTTAAAATACCTGCTTCCAAAGTCTAGAGCAGCTGTTTTAATTGCATCAACTCCCAAACTTGAACCACGCGTCCCGGCTCCGATTTCTGATTTGACCTCAATTATTCTTAGTTCACGCATACCCCATTTACCTTGCATTTAGAATTATTACACAGACATAATATTTTTAAGCCTCGTATTATGTTCTATGCTATCTGCTTTTTATATCTTTGCCAAAATTATAAAAAAATGCAGAGTTACGCGGAGTTTCTTGATTTAAGCGTGGGTTTCCCTCAGGATGGTTTTGACATCATTGAAGATGAACTATATTTCCATGATCTAAACCTAATGGAGATGATCGAAACCTATGGTTCCCCACTACGATTTACTTACTTACCTATCATAAGTAAAAAAATTCAACAGGCTAAACTATTATTCCAGACAGCCATCGTAAAAAACAATTACAGAGGGGGCTATAAGTATTGCTATTGCACTAAAAGCTCTCACTTCAGGCATATTGTTGAAGAGGCGTTACGCAATGATATCCACCTAGAAACATCTTCGGCATTTGATATGCCAATGATTGATGCACTTGAAAAGAAAGGCTCATTAAACAAAGATATTACAGTAATATGTAATGGGTTCAAAACTTTTCAATACAAACAATATATCATCGATATGTTGCATGATGGATTTAACAACATCATCCCGGTATTGGATAACAAAGAAGAGTTTAACCTCTATGATGATGAACTTGATATTCCATGCAGCATTGGTATGCGAATTGCAGCAGAAGAACAGCCCGATTCACAGTTCTATACTTCTAGGTTAGGGATTCGAATGGAGGATATTATTGATTTTTACAATCATAAAATTGCTCCCAATCCAAATTTTAAAGTAAAACTGTTACATTTTTTTATCAATTCAGGGATTTCGGATACTCCATATTACTGGAATGAACTTGAAAAATACACGATCCTCTATTGCAAGTTCAAGAAAGTAAATCCTGATTTAGATACGCTTGATATTGGGGGCGGAATGCCATTCAATGATTCTCTTGCATTTGATTTCGACTATGAATATATGGTAAATGAGATCGTCAAACGAATCAAAGAGATCTGTGCTGAGCATGATGTCATTGAACCGGACATCATCACCGAATTTGGTAAATATACTGTGGCAGAAGCCTCCGGAATTCTTTATAAGGTTCTGGGTAGAAAACAACAAAATGATCGTGAAAAATGGCTGATGTTGGATGGTTCTTTCATTACCAACCTACCTGATGTTTGGGCATTAAATCAGAAATATATACTTGCTCCCATAAATAATTGGGATTCTGAATATGAACGTGTCAATCTGGGTGGCATAACTTGCGACGGACAGGATTACTACAGTCAGGAGGCCCATATGAACAACGTTTTCATGCCAAAGACCAGAAAAGTACAATACCTTGGCTTTTTCCATACCGGTGCTTATCAAGAGGTTCTGAGCGGATATGGAGGCATACATCATTGCCTACTTCCTTCACCTAAACATGTGATCATTCGCCGCAACAGGGATGAAACCTTTAATTTTGAAGTATTTGGCGAAGAACAAAACAGTAAACAAGTTTTAAAGATATTGGGATATTAAAAATATGCTGAAATTCTATCTCTTACTTCTTTGCCTATTTCCATTGATTTCTTGTTCTCAGAACAAAAAATCTGAAGCTTCAGCAGAAACAAATGACAAGCTTTTGCCTCAACAAAGCTTCACGTCTCTAAAGTTCGAAGCTGAAGGAAAACTATGTATTGCCTTAATAAATAACCGATATATTGGCTTTCAAGAAAAATCAAAATTTTCGTTGTCACTTTTCATCATGGTGAATACCATTGGTAAAAACAATCTCGACGAGAAAGAAACTGAAATTTTTAATACCCTTCAAACGGAGATAATTTCAGAACTGAGTAAAGTACTTGGTAATTACTGCTATGTTGGAACAACCACAATGCCCGGCTATCGTGATATTCTATTGTACATTAAGCCCGAAGAGCGCGAGAAAGCAATTGAAATTCTTAACAAAATTAAAGAGCAAAATAGTCGTATAAACACTATTTCATTTGAAGAAGATACTGATTGGGAAGCTGTAGCCTCATTTTACGAAGCTATTTCTGTCAAAAATTAAGAATCAAACTTATCCAGAAGTTTTATAAGCGTTGCGAAATCTTTAGGGTATGGCGCTTCAAAAGTCATCTCTGTATTTTCATCAACTTTAAAGGAAATCTGACGAGCATGTAGTGCAAAGCGCTTCATAACTGGAAGTTCCTCCTGGTCTTTACTTAGTCTATAAGCTCGCTTTATTTCAGATAAATACACCGGCTTACCTCCGTACATTTCATCACCGGCTATATTTGCCCTTTGTGAGGCAAGGTGAATCCGGATTTGGTGCATCCTGCCGGTAATAGGCCGGCATTCAACCTTTGTATAATGCTTATAATATTTAATTGAGTTGAAAATAGTTTCTGCAGGTTTACCTTCCTGACGATTGATCGCTACATTTTTTGCTCCAAGGTTTAAAATGGGAAGATCAACATGAAGATCTTCAAATACATGAGTACCATTTATTATAGCATGATAAACCTTATTCACTTTTCTGTGTTCAAATTGCATGGAAACAAAACGGTAGGTTTCAGGATTTTTTGCAATGATCAGTACTCCGGAGGTTTCACGATCTAAGCGATGGCAAATTTGTGCATCATCAGAATATTGCTTAGCCATTCTAAGCAGATTAATTTCACCACCTTCCCTGTCATCCAGTGTACTTAAAAAGGCAGGTTTGTTAACAATTATCAGATTGTTATTTTCAAAAAGTATAAGATCTTCGAATTTAGGAAACTTCACGTATGCAGTATTAGACTGCAAAAGTAAGATTTTAATTTCAGAGCTGAGCGAAGGGATAAGGGGAAAGCTGAAAGGGGAAAGGGGAAAGGGGAAAGCTGAAAGGTGAAAGGGGAAAGCTGAAAGGGGAAAGCTGAAAGCTGAAAGGGGAAAGCTGAAAGCTGAAAGCCGAAAGCTGAAAGGGAAAAGCTGAAAATAAAAAGGGGAAAGGGAAAGGTGAAAGGGGAAAGCTGAAAGCTGAAAGGGAAAAGCTAAAAATGAAAAGGGGAAAGGGAAAGCTGAAAGCTGAAAGGGAAAAGCTAAAAATGAAAAGGGGAAAGGGAAAGGGGAAAGCTGAAAGCTGAAAGGGAAAAGCTAAAAATGAAAAGACGGGGAAAGCTGCAGCTGAAAGCAATAAGGGGAAAGCTAAAAATGAAAAGGTGAAGGCTAAAAGTTGAAAGGGAAAAGGTGAAAAGTTAAGGAATACAATACACTTTCTGCTTTAAGCTTTAAGCTTTAAGCTTTCTGCTTTTTACTTTCTGCTTT
>JBDNGV010000283.1:0-4129 GCA_041689125.1 Daejeonella sp. | reverse complement strand
GTGATCTTGTTTGATTTTGATAAATCTGAAATAAGTGAAGAGGAAATGACCAAGTTAAGAGCCGTTATTGAGAGATATAAACAAGTAAGAAAGCAGTATTCGATTAATATCTCCGGCCACACTGACAATTACGGAAGCCTGGAATATAACTATGCTCTTTCAGATCGTAGAAATAAAGCAATTATTAAGGCAGTGAGTGAAATGCTTGATGATAAAATCAGGATTCCTGCCGTCAGTAAGTCATTTACGTTGCCTGTTGCAGATAATAGCACTGATAGTGGCCGTCAGTCAAATCGTCGTGTAGAACTGGTGTTCCTAAAGAATAATTAATTATTCAGATTCTCTATTGAAGAATTTATTCTTCTTTTTCATGGAATAGTTAAGCTGAAAGCCAATTCCAAAGGATTTTAAATCTGTTTGCCCTTGTCCGATTCCGGACATTGGTAATTTAGCATAAGGCTGTATAACAATACTGCTTTGTTTGCCAACAGGCTTTTCAATACCTACAGAAAGATTTACAACACTCAGAATATGCTCATTCTTATTTTTGATAGTATATTCTCTGCCATTGGAAGAATAATAAGGACTAGGGTTGTAAATAAAATTGTATTTCTCTGACAGCATAATGTAAGAGGATAATCCTGCAGATGCTACGATGCCCATCTTTTGAGTTTTACTGAGCATTACATTCAGATTAAGCGGAATATCGATTACATTACAAGATGCATCGATCTGCTTTGAGTAAGATGCCCAAGTCGAAAACGGCTTTTCTGTCGTGTTATAAGAATATTTATCAGAGGTGTATTTCTTTTGTGAATAATAGATGCCTGTACCGGCAGAAAGGAACTTCGTAATTCTATAGTTCATACCTATTCCGTAGCTAAGACCGGATTTACTATTGGATAACGCATTTACTGTATTCATGTCAGTGGTAAAGGCCATACTCAAGGAAAATCTTCCGTTTGGATTTTCAATATTGCTTTTCGATCCCTTAGAGTTGCTGTCGATAGCCGGACTTTTTACAGCTTTTAATGAAACTGCCTTAATTGCTGAAAAGTCATTTGAAGTCAGGGTATTTATATTTCTGAGTCCCTGAAAAAGAGCTATATTGAAAGGCTGGAAAAGGGTTTTGGCTTCTGAATTAATGGTCCTATTAATGGTACTATTAATCGTTGTCCCGATTAAATTTTCAAATTGTTTTTTGCTTTCCTGTTGCACAAAAACTTCATTCAATCCGGAAGTTTTTGCTTCAGTAGGAATAAGCGGATCTGGCAGGGAAGCTTGGGGAATAGTACTTCCATCTTCAGTATTTGGGAATCTGTTCTCTTTATTTTGCTTTTCAACTTTGCTGCTTTCAATCTTTCCTCCATCGGCCAATCGGGTTTCTGGTTCGCGGGAAAACCATACGGATAAAAATATCAGTAATCCTGCAGCAATGCCCAGCGGCCAGTAAAACCAGCCGACAGTCCTTTTATTAGGCTTGCCTATCAGAAGACGCTCCATATCATTCCAGTCCTTCTCAGTAGGAGAAAGTTCCGGAGCTGTTTTAAGTGCCTGCCTGAAAAATTTGTCTGTCTTGTTTGGGCTCAAATTGCTCATTGAAAATTATTGCTGTATTCTGACCTGTTTTTATTTCTGTTATTTTATCATTCTCATCAATCATTGATCTGAGTTTTTGCCTTGCTTTAAATAAATTTGATTTGGAAGTCCCTATCGATATACCAAGCTTTTTAGCTATTTCCTCATGTGTAAAGCCATCAATCGCAAATAGGTTAAAGACTGTCCGGTAGCCTGGCGGTAAGGTTTGAATGAGTTTAATCAGATCATCATAATTAAGTTTGCTTTGAATATCAGTCTCTTTACCTTGAACTTCCAGCTCAGTAAGGTCGCTGGTGATGGGGTGTTTCAACTCACTTCGGTAATGGTCAATTGCTGTATTGGTCATTATACGGGAAAGCCATGGTAAAAATGGCTTCGAGGGATCATACCGATCGAGACGTGTTAAAACTTTATAAAATCCATCATTTAAAATTTCCACCGCTTCATCCCTGTCGCGAGCATATCTTAAACAAATACCCATGGCAAAGCCATAAAAACTGTAATACAATTTTTTCTGGCTACCTGCTAATCCGCGAATGCATTCTTCGCGAAGTTGATTAGGTAATTGTTTAACCGAATTAGTCAATTTAATAGCTAATTGATATATACACGTAAAATGGATTTAAATGGTTGCTTTGAGTATTAAATTTACCTGTAAAAAATTGAATTTCGGAGAAATAATATCAATTTAATTGTCAGATTGCTTTGAAAATGATTTTCAGTAGCAATATTTTATTTAACTGTCACTGAAATTAAATTAAAAGCTGTTCAAAACTTAGCACTTGCATTTTCATACGATAACTTATATTTACCACAATAGAATTTCATATTAAAGGATGAGTGAAGAATTAGAAAACAAAGACAGTGAAAACAACAATACGGCAGGCGAAGAAAAGGCTTTACATAATGTAACATCGCTTTCCGGTTTATATGAAAATTGGTTTTTAGATTATGCATCCTATGTTATTTTGGATCGCGCCGTTCCTCATATTCATGATGGATTAAAACCGGTTCAGCGTCGTATTTTACATTCTCTTAAGGAGATGGACGATGGCCGCTTTAATAAAGCTGCCAATGTTATTGGTAACACGATGAAGTATCATCCACATGGGGATGCTTCAATCGGGGACGCCATGGTTCAGATCGGGCAAAAGAATTTATTGATCGATACTCAGGGTAACTGGGGTGATCCTGTAACGGGCGATTCTGCAGCAGCACCACGTTATATCGAAGCCCGGCTATCTAAATTCGCAAATGAGGTAGTATTCAATCCTGATACCACCGAATGGCAAAGTAGTTACGATGGGCGGAACCGGGAACCTGTTACTCTTCCAGTGAAATTTCCTTTGCTGCTTGCTCAGGGTGCAGATGGAATTGCAGTTGGTCTGGCGACTAAAATAATGCCGCATAATTTTGTGGAGCTAATTGATGCTTCTATTGAAGTTTTGAAAGGTAAGCGCCCTGATTTACTGCCTGATTTTCAGATGGGGGGTATGGCCGACTTCAGTAATTACAATGAAGGGATGCGCGGTGGCAGGATCAGGGTTAGAGCAAAGATTATTGAAAGGGATAAGAAGATTCTGGCAATAACCGAGATACCATATACTACAACTACCGGCGGACTGATAGACAGTGTGATTTCGGCCAATGATAAAGGCAAAATCAAGATCAAAAAGATTGAGGATAATACAGCCAGAGATGTGGAGATCATTATTCATCTCGCACCGGGTATTTCGCCTGATGTGACGATTGATGCCCTTTATGCTTTCACTGATTGTGAGGTATCAATTTCTCCTAATACCTGTATTATTAAGGGTGAAAAGCCATATTTTATGAGTGTGAATGATATTCTCATTGAGAGTACCCAGCACACCAAGAGCCTTCTTAAACTGGAGCTTGAAATTAAACTTGCCGAGTTGAAGGAAAAGATTTTTTTTAGCTCATTGCTCAAAATATTCATTCAGGAAGGGATGTACAAGAATCCGGAATACGAAGGTTCTGGCAATTTTGAAGCTGTTGTTGAGGTTTTAAATAAATTGTTTAGTCCTTTCTTCTCCCAATTATACCGGGAGATTCTTCCTGAAGATTATAAAAAGCTGATCGATAAACCGATGAGCAGTATTACCCGCTTTGACCTTAAAAAATCTGATGAGCAGTTACTAGGATTGGAAAGTGATATTAAGGAAGTAACTAAGCAACTCAAACATTTAACAGATTATGCCATTGCCTGGTTTGAGAAGTTAAAAAGTAAATATGGTGCCGGAAGAGAACGAAAGACAGAGATCAGGGCTTTCGACAGAGTGGAGGCTTCAAAAGTAGCCTTGGCTAATGTAAAGTTATATATGAACCGGGAAGACGGCTTCGTTGGAACCGGACTTCGCAAGGATGAATTTGTATGTGATTGCTCCGATCTGGATGAGGTGATTGTTTTCAGAGAGGATGGTAAGTTCAATGTTTCAAAGGTTGCCGAAAAGACCTTTGCAGGAAAGGGAATAGTACATGCTCAGGTATTCAAAAAGAATGACGAGCG
>JBDNGV010000282.1:0-4336 GCA_041689125.1 Daejeonella sp. | reverse complement strand
CCGGTTTCTGCCTTATCTCTGGAATCCCATCCCGGTAACCTGTTATCTCCATGTCATGCTTTTCTAAATAATTACCGTCGCGTCGCATATCCTTAAGTACTTCATTGATGACGATGCTTTTTGGAACATTCCAATAAGGGCTAAAAACGATATATTTAAGTTCTCCACTGAAGATCGCTGTTTTATGCACTGGTTTACCTACCACAATATTGCAGCTCCATAATAATTTATCACCACTATTGACATGTAATTTAAACTCTGGAATATTTACAACCAGATAATAACTATTAAGACTGACCGGTACCCAACGGCTTCTTTCCATATTGATTATCAATTGTTTAATTCTTTGTTTAAAAGGAACATTCATTTCTACAATGGTGGTCTTTCCAATTATTCCATCTTCCTTCAGGCCGTGTCTGAGCTGGAAACTCATCACAGCCTTTTCGAGATCTGTATCATATTTACCTTCAGCATTATTCATTTTAAGGTCGCCAAGATCGTTGAGCCTTTGCTTAACCTGTACAATAACATCAGAACTATCCCCCGGTTTTAATGACTTTTTTATTGACTTGATTTCGAACCACTTCCCTTTCTCATCAAGTTCACTATAATTCTGCAGGAATTTTTTCAATAAGCCATACTGCCTATTTACAGGTCTTTCAATATCCTTTATTTCCTCAGGAGCAGTCTTCAGAATACTTTCAAGAAACTCTTCGTATGAAACTCTTTTTCGGGGAACATTCCAATCCAACTTTTTGGAAACATTTGCATCCATCCCCTCCCAAACTATATCCGCAAAGGCGAAATACTGAGCAGTGAGCATTAGTTCCAATTTCAACATGGTAGCATCGGATAAGTTCTCCAAATTGCCCTCATAAATCAATGAATCAAGTGCTTGCGCATAAGCAAGTTCCTTATTTACAACATCATATTTAAGGTTCCTCACCCTATCATTCAGGTTAGAAGTATGTTCGATCAGACCCTCTTTATCAAACCAGGCAAAGGCCATATTTCTGCGGCTGTAAAAAGTATTGATGTTCTTTTCGTACTTTTTCAACTTGGGAAATTGATTTAAAAAAATACCAATCTCTAGGCTGTCGAATTTGGATTTCGTTTGTGAACTGAAATTACCGGCAATACTCTTATTCGATTCATTCATGTCCCGATTCCTTAAAGAATCTGCAATATGCTTTGCAGTATTCTTCCTGTCTTGGCCGCATCCCTGAAAAGGGAGAAGTGAAATCATTATATATAAAAATAGGTATGACGGGATATTAAAATTCATCTTTTATGAGCTATTTGTAAAAATTCAATGGAAATTTCTAGAGCACGCCGATAATAAGCTACTTATGGGATACTGAAGATAGCATTAGAGGCTTGACCCCGATTACAAAGTTAATGGTTATATCATCGCTGGTACTTAAGGTTCCCATTAGCGATTTTTTGGGTACCACTTGGTATGTGCTGAGTTTCAACTTATGGGTTCCGGCAAATGTTAAGGTGCCATCCTTTATCACTGTTGCAATGAGATCCATTTTAATTGCCTGAGTCACTCCGGCAATTGTAAGATTTCCACTGGCCTTCACCAGATACTGATCCTTATCGTCCCAAGGATGAATTTCGGATTTGACATATTTGAAATATATCTTATCAAATGGATATGATTTTAGGGTTCTGTGAGCAATTCGATCCATATAGGTATTTGGACTGCTTAATTTTTTCACTGGAACAGTGAAACTTAAACTATTGATCGCTTTTAATTGCCGGTTCTGAAGTGTGATCAGAGCCTTGCATTCCACACTATCCGTTTTCATTTTCCAGTTATAATTATTTGTATAACCACTTACCTCAATTTCACCTGAATGATAAACAAAGGTTTGCTGTTGTCCGAAAACAAACAAGTTTGTGAACAAAAACAATATGCTAAAAAAGAGTTTTCTTAACCTATACTCGCATAATTTAATATTTGCCATTATTTCTATTATTTTAGATTTAACAATGTTTAAAATACCGATAACCAACTATATACTTAAGCAATTCAGAACCTGAATCTAGATTCAAATAGCCAACCGAAAGGCCGGATCCTTTCATCTGGTTTCAACCCATATCTTTTAATACTGTTTTCTTTAATTAATTCAACCGCTTCTTCAATGGAATCGGTCACTAGGAAGAGTTCCATATCTGAATCTGATATCGTTCCCATCTCCTTCATCATATGATTGTGCTCAATTAGTTTCTGATGAAAATCCTTACAAAAAATGATCACCGGAAAATTTCTGATCTTTTTTGTTTGAATTAGTGTAATTGCTTCAAAATACTCATCTAGTGTTCCAAATCCGCCGGGCATCACTACAAAGGCAAAAGAATATTTAACAAGTATCACTTTGCGGACAAAGAAATGTTTTATTTCAACCCATTTATCACAATAAGGATTGACACCCTGTTCTTTTGGGAGCTGAATATTACAGCCGACTGAACGTCCGCCCACATCTTTGGCTCCACGGTTTGCAGCTTCCATTATTCCGGGACCACCCCCTGTCATTATTGTAAATCCTAACTTTGCAAATTGCGCAGAAGCTTTTCTAGTAAGTTTATAAAATTCGTGATCTTCTTTAAACCTTGCGGAACCAAAAAAAGTGATACAAGGTCCGATAAAATGAAGTGCCCTGAATCCTTTAATAAACTGAGCGAAAATATCAAGTGCAAACAACAATTCTTTTCTTCGTGATTGGGGCCCTGCAAGGAATTTAATTTCGGACTTCGTCATACTAAGCTTTAAATGTTTTTAATTTTTTTGAAATTTTCAGGTTTTGCCTGTAGCAAAAACAGGTCCTGACTGATATTATCCTTTGCCCATTCCATACTCATCGGACTTTGGTAATAATTCTCAAGTATCATGCCCCAATCTGCAATAGTAAGTATTTCCTGATCATTAAGAATATATTTGCCACGCAGTTCAGGGCTTGTCTCCACTTGTATCAGGTTCATTTTTTCTCCTGTACCTTTATAAATCATTTTGTAGCTCTTCTTACCCAATTTCTTCTGAATGATCGAATTAACACTCTGGTGAAGATTTGGTTTGTAAACAATAAACTCATCCTGAATTAGCTGCTGCGCATCATTTTTTAGTCCGATTCCCCAAACTCCAGACACGTGTATAACATCCGCAAAACCGCTCTGAGGATCAGACGTAAAAGCATAACCTGAACAAGCTTGGTCTGCTGTGATCATTTGCTGAACACCAACTGAAATCATTCTTCCCTGCCGATCAGTATCTTCGATTAGAGCCTGATCCGAGTAAAGCGAGGCAAAACATTTTTTGACAGAAATCATCAGTTCCTTTTCTCCTTTTACGTTCAGAAAAGTATCATATTTATCTTTTGTGTTGATTGAAAGGGGGGCATTCTCAATGGCACTGCTTCTTACTGCCACTGCAAGGTCAATATCGGTTAAGAGTTCATTGTATGCAACCAATATTCTATCATAGAGATCGCCCGGGATTCTTGCACCCAAAATCAAATCTCTTGCCTGCTTTCCAACCTCTGAAATACTTTTAGGATTCGATTTATCGATCTGAGTAACCAACTGATCATGTACGTCATCAAGCTTATTGTATGCTATAAAATGACGGAAGGCTGTTGCGGTAATGACAAAACCATCAGGTACCCTTACATTTCCAAGCGCTTTTTGTGTAAACACCTCACCCAGAAAAGCATTTTTTGTCCCTACCTCACTTGCATCTGCAATTGTGATAGTTTTAAGTCTGAGTATATAATCCTTCATAATCTAAAATTATTTTGCTTAAGTACTAGGCTTCATTGAGGGAATCTAAATAAACTTCCAAAACCGAAATCTCATATTACGAAAATGCAAGGTTTGCAGCATCCCATTAATGATAGCAGTTATCAATTATAATGATCTTAGTCATACTCTGTACAGAATAATAATTCAACTTTTACATAGTAAACAAAAAGATAAAGCCTTATCCAAGAACCCAATTTGCTGAAGTTTGCGACCAAATTCAGTAAGTAATAATTAATTAAAATGGCTGAACCACAAAACTTCAGAGATCATATTCCATCTATTACCGATACAGGCAATAAACGGAAGTGGATGTATCCTCAGATTATAAAAGGTAAACTTTACCATTATCGTGCCATGGTAAGTTATTTCCTTCTTACACTTCTATTCTGTTCCCCATTTATTAAAATAAATGGGGAACAGATGATCCTATTAAACGTGATGGAACGGAAATTCGTTTTTTTTGGAATAATTTTCTGGCCTCAGGATTTCTATCTCTTTGTTCTGGCGTTACTAACCTTTATGGTTTTTATTG
>JBDNGV010000281.1:0-3481 GCA_041689125.1 Daejeonella sp. | reverse complement strand
GGATACGGAATTCCTTTAGATACGAATTGATAAAGGAGGTTAAGATTGCCTTTGTTACCTGGGCCATGAATCATGCAGGGGCGAAGAATATAATAAGACTTCCCATGTGGCAAAGTTTGCGATTGAATGAACTGCTCAGCCATTAATTTGGACTTACCGTAATGTGTTTGAGGATCAGGGTTATGTTTTTCAGTTAGGATGTGATCAATATTGTCTGCACAAGCCTTAACGGAACTAATGAAAATAAACTTTTTGGCTTTAGAATGCAAAAAGTTATTATATAGTTCTTTAGTCAGATTAAAATTTACCTGATAATACTCATCAGGATCGCAAACTTCTTTAAGGTCGTGGGCCTTTCCTGCTAAATGTATTACAGAAGAATATGAAAGTAAAGGATCCTTAATTTGAGAGCGCTCAGGCAGAATAAGGGTAAAATCATGGAGATAGGGTATCAAGTTCGTTCCAACAAAGCCTGTACTACCAGTTACTAAAAAAATTTCCATGTTAACGTAAAATTGATACTAATCTATCAATCAGCATGTTTCGTTCAAAAACTTTTTCGTAATATATCCTTGCTGAAGTCCCCATATTGTCCTTAACTGCTTCTGGAATTGCCATAAAATCCATTATCACATTTGAAAATTGCTCAGGAGAACTTGCTTGGCAGCCAAGCCCTGCGCCAGCCTCGTGAATTATTCTACTCCCCTCTCCATCTAATGAGCTGAGTATTGGTTTGCCACAAGCAAGATAAGATTGAACTTTTGAAGGTATTGTGATAGAGAATATCGGATCCCTCTTTAATGACACGACTAATGCAGTTGCATGGCTGAAGAATTTTGGCATCTCCTCTGAAGGAAATGCTCCAATTAACTTAAAGCAGTTATCGAGATTCATCTCCTTAACTTTTTTAGCAACTTCATCAACCATTCTTCCATTACCTATTATTATCCAATGCAAATCAGGTAAAGATTTATTTACAATTTTAGCTGTATTAATCAGTGTGTTGAAATCTTGTGATTCACCAATATTACCGGCAAACACAAGGTTATATTTTCCTGTAAAATAGTGAGCATAGTCGGGTTGTTTAGGCAAGGGTGTATAATATTCTTCTGACCAGTTCGGAAAAAAAACAATCTTATCATCAGAAACTCCCTGCGTTGACAAAATACTTCTAAATGCCTCAGATTGTATAAGTATTTTATCACAATGTTTATAGATCCACTTGGTAAGATTATTGACTAACTTTATTATTAATTGACTATTAATATTTCCGGCAGAGGTCAGGCTTTGTGGCCATATATCTTGTACCCAAAAATAAATTGGAATTTTGAATTTATACTTTGCTAAAATAGCAGGCAATCCGACAGTTACCGGTGAGGGTTCATAAACCAGAATCCTATCCGGTTGTTCACGGATTGAGAATACTTTAAAAAGCGATAAGAACGCAAATGACAAATAGTTCACAGCAAGCCGCGTACCAGTCCCGTTGCCTCGAGGTATTAAAGGTGACCTGTAGATAGTTATGCCATTCCATTTTTCTTTTTTTTTGGAAAGGAAGGTATATTTTGGGAAGAAATCGCCTTTTGGATAGTTAGGTTTACCAGTCAAAACAATTATCTCATGCCCTCTGTCTTTTAATCCCAATACTAGATCGTTGATTCTGAAAGCCTCAGGCCAAAAATATTGAGTAACAACCAGGATACGCATTACAAGATATACTGGCTATACATGTCCTTGCTATGCCTTTGAATAAACTTGGCTAGATTCTTTATCATTGTCTCATAATCAGGGATTCCAAGGTCAATATCGGTTCTAGTGTTTAAAAGGGATTTATCAACATGATAATCCTCATAAGACTCAATAGCTATCTTTTTATCAAAAGCTATAGCTATCATTCGTAATAAATTGAGCTTACTAATTTTAGTATTATTGGTATAATGAACCAACCCATTTATATCTGGCCTATCAATCAAATCAAGGATTCCCATTGCAAGTTGTAGGGTTGTAACGCCACTCCATAATGCCTGTGAATAACCTTTCACTTGTCCTTGTTGGTTAAAAAACCAATGGAGTAAGCCACGTCCATCTGATTTAAGTTCTGGTCCAATAATAGAAGTTCTTAATGTGAGATGAGGGCCATATACAACCTCACCAAGAGCCTTTGACGCAGCGTAGTAACCCTGCCCTTCTTTTATATCATTTTCTAGGTAGTTTCCTCTTAATCCACTAAATACACAATCAGTACTAATATGTATCAAACGAGAACATCTTGCGGCTAAAAAATGTGGAATAAAAGAATTTATAAAGATACTTCGTTCTGGATTTGCTTCAGCTGATTCACTTAGAATTCCAACACAATTTATTACAACATCGGGCTTCTCGGTGACCAAAATATTATTTAAAACTTCGAGATTGGTTAGATCAAGCTTGAATGATGAAACTTTATTATCTCCCTCACGGGAAATATCGATAACCTTGAAGAGATTGGATTCATCTAATACCTGTCGGATAACATGTCCAGCCATCCCTTTTGACCCAACTACTAAAACCTTCTTCATTTGTTCCAAATAACTCTATTTATAATTGGTAAATAGCTACTTATAACTCGCACTACCCTATCAGAAGTATTAGTCACATTATATTCAACTGGAAGTTCTATTGAGTTGAGATGAAATGTTGCTTTAACAATTTCAATAGCATTCAGCACCTCATCTTCTCTTATTCCGCCTAGAACAATTGTCCCCGCATCAATAGCTTCAGGCCTTTCGGTACTTGTTCTTATACTAACTGCGGGAAAATCCATCATCGCTGCCTCCTCACTAATCGTACCACTATCAGAGAGAACGCAGAATGACTGCTTCTGTAATTGAACGTAATCAAAGAAACCAAGTGGCGGAACATTTTTAATAAGCGGATCAAAAGCTATTTTTTCCTGTTCAATTCTTTTATTTGTGCGGGGATGTGTTGAAAATATAATTGGAAGCTGATACTTTTTAGCCACTGCATTTAAAGAGGCCGAAAGAATCTTAAAATTGTCTTTTAGATCAATGTTTTCCTCTCGATGAGCACTGACAACAAAATATTTGTTGGGCATCAGATTCATCTCGCTCAATACTTTACTCTGCTTGATTTTTTCAGAGTACCGGTTTAAAACTTCTCGTAGTGGGGAACCTGTTACAAAAACATGGTCTTTTCTAAACCCTTCACTCAGCAGGTATCTTCTGCTATGTTCTGTATAGGTCAGGTTTATATCACTTATATGATCTGAGATCTTTCGGTTAATCTCTTCAGGGACATTTTGATCAAAACACCTGTTACCAGCCTCCATGTGAAAAATCGGTATTTTTAATCGTTTCGCCGACATTGTGCACAAAACGCTATTCGTATCCCCTAAGACAAGTATTCCATCCGGCTTTTCATGCGTAAAAACCTCGTATGTCCTAGCTATGCTATTGCTAATTGTCTCTCCTAAATGTTTTCC
>JBDNGV010000280.1:0-2382 GCA_041689125.1 Daejeonella sp. | reverse complement strand
TCTTATCATTTATTGCTAGAAGGCAAAAGCAAAATCCTGGAAACGCAAACGGTATTGAATTGGTTCGGAGGTCAGGAATTATTTAGTAGTTTTCATAATAACTGGTTAGACAGGCTTGATTTTGATTCGAAGATTACGTTCGACTAAGGCCAGCAGATTTCAAAACCCTGTCAGCGCTAAATCAATCCCTTTAATATCCTTTTAATAAGGCCTGGGCCTTCATATATAAATCCGGTATAGATTTGGATCAGCGAAGCCCCTGCACTGATCTTCTCCAGAGCATCCTCTCTGTTATGGATCCCTCCAACGCCGATGATTACAAAGCTTTTATTGGAATGCTCAGACAAATATCTGATCACCTCTGTAGAACGTTTACTTAAAGGTTTTCCGCTTAAACCTCCACTTTCTTGAAGCAGTTTTTCAGGTGCCAATAGTCCTTCTCTTGATATGGTGGTATTCGTGGCAACAACACCAGCAATTTTAGTTTCTCTGACAATCTCGATAATATCATCCAATTGCGAATTTGTTAAATCAGGTGCAATTTTTAAAAGAATAGGACGTGAAATATCATTCTTTTTATTTCGCTGCTGCAAGGTGTTCAATATATTTTTAAGCGGCTCCTTATCTTGCAGATCACGCAAGCCGGGTGTATTGGGAGAACTTACATTGACAACAAAATAATCAACTACATCGAATAAACGGTCAAAACATTTAACATAATCATTGACCGCATCTTCATTAGGTGTATTCTTATTTTTACCAATATTACCACCAATAATCATTCCCTTCCTATCAACACGTTTCAAGTGGTCGGCAGCCACATCAACCCCCTGATTATTAAAACCCATTCGATTTATAAGTGCCTGGTCTGATGCTAATCTGAACATTCTAGGTTTTTCATTTCCAGGCTGTGGCAAAGGAGTTACGGTACCAATTTCTATAAAACCGAAACCAAATTCTGCCATATCCTCCACCATTGTAGCGTTTTTATCAAAGCCCGCAGCCAACCCGATCGGATTTTTAAATTTCAAACCCATTACCTCTCTTTCCAGACGTTTATCTTCAAGTTGGAATGCGTTTTTCAATATGGACTTAACTCCCCATATTCGATTAACTCTGTGTAATACCCCCGTAACTAGATGATGAATATTTTCGGGGTCAAATTGGAATAATATGGGTTTGATCAGCTTATACATGTAGCAAAGTTACAGGTTTGATTTATAATAATCTATAGATCAAAAATTCATTGAATGCATTTAATTATTTAACAAAAACTTAACACAGTCTTGGAATTCCATAATTTATAATTTACTTTACCATAACATTACATCAATATATGACAGAGAATGGCATTAACTGAACAAATGCAAGGCCAGGGAACATGGCTATTTAAACACCGGGGTGTACTTCCACTAATCATCTTTGTGATTGGTGCAGGCCTATTTTTAAAGAATGAATTGAGCCCGGAGAATTGGATTCTTAAAGAAAAGCTCCAGAATAGACTATATGAATTTGCCTGCTTGGCCATTTCTTTTTTAGGTCTCTTCATTCGGATTTACACAGTAGGATATAGTCGTCCGAACACTTCAGGCAGAAATACAAAACAACAGGTAGCTGATGAACTCAACACAACCGGCATATATTCAATCATAAGAAATCCCCTCTATGTAGGTAACTTTTTTATGTGGCTTGGGATAGCAATGCTAGCCGGAAATTTCTGGTTTATCATTGCTTTTATCTTATTTTATTTTCTTTATTATGAAAGGATAATTTTCACTGAAGAAGAATTCCTGAAGAGTAAATTCGGAGATACCTATTTAAAATGGGCACAAAAAACTCCAATAATAGTACCGAATTTCAGTTTGTTCGTAAAATCAGAGTTTAGTTTTAACTGGAAAAAAGTCTTACGCCAGGAAAAAAATGGCTTCGCCGCCCTCATGATTATTTTTTGTGTATTTGATATCGCAGGCGAACTGATCAAAAAACAGCCTGATATAAATGAAACGCTTCAAGCTTTTGGAATATTTTCTGTTTTGACCTATTTCATTTTAAAGTTCATAAAATACAAAACAAAACTACTTCAGGATCCTGTTTAACTATGTAACATTAATTAGCATCCTTTTCAGAATGTTTCCCTAATCGAATTTTCACTTTGCCGTCATCACCGTCAATTGCGTGAAGATTGATGAAAATTCCTTTCTTTGAACGTTCACTTTTCTCATCAATATCTGTTATCAATTCATCCTTTCGGGGGTTTCGAAGTGGAATTCTCATCCCGATATCTGTTCCTGTTCCGAAACTATAAACCCCTGAAAGAAAAATATTCAAAACGCTGGATCTGATCTCCATTGGAGGAATAGTCACCTTGTCCTGAAAAATACT
>JBDNGV010000279.1:0-2283 GCA_041689125.1 Daejeonella sp. | reverse complement strand
CTGGTAAAGCAGTATGTTGAGACAAAATCAGGGCATGAAGGAAATATGGATAAGCGCTGGGAGGTTTTCGAGCAATTGCTTAGTAATCCAGTCCTGCCAAGTGAACTCCTAATCAAATAAATCTTGTGATGATTTTCTTTAAGTTATGAAAAAAATACTTTTACTGCTCCTTCTTCCCCTTTGAATATCAGCCCAGAATAATGGATTTCAGGAAAAAGCGACAAAGATTGACAGCTATGTTAGCAGTTTAATTCTCGACTGGAATATTCCGGGTCTTGCATTGGTTATTGTACATAAAGATCAGATAATTTACGCCAAAGGATCTGGCTTTAGGGAGGGATATATTTATAATAATAACATGTATACCTTAGCCGGAATTGCAATTGAAGCAGTAAGCGTTAAAAGCTGGGAGGAGAATGTGCAGGAGCGAATTTTCAAGCCACTCGTAATGAACTCAAGCGGATTTACTGGCCTTAGCGTTCGGCCGGATAATCATTCCTTATCCTACTTTGAAGCAGAAACAAGCGGTAAACTTACAGCCCGAACATTTCTTGCGCAATTAGAATTAATTGCACCAGCAGGTAATATCTACTCCAATATGACGGATATGAGCAAATGGCTGATCATGCAGGTTAATGGTGGCAAATACAAAGGGAAGCAGGTTATTGCAGCAACAGCTGTTGAGGAAACCAAAATTCCGAACTCTATTTCCGACAAAAGAGGGAGATATGATGAACTATCGAATGCTATTTATGCCATGGGGCGTTCTCTTCAAACATATAAAGGCACCAAAATGATTAGTCATACCGGCTCAATTGATGGATTCTATTCCAATTTAAGTTATTTGCCCAAAGATAGTCTGGCTCTGTTCATCGTTCACAATTCCGTATCAGCGGGTTCTCTTCTTTCAGTCATGAATCTGCCACTAATTGATATTTTGCAGAACAGAGAACTAACAGATTGGAGTTCGAGATATAGAAAAGA
Organism: Daejeonella sp.; assembly: GCA_041689125.1. Lineage (GTDB taxonomy): Bacteria > Bacteroidota > Bacteroidia > Sphingobacteriales > Sphingobacteriaceae > Daejeonella. The sequence continues at coordinate 1,299 of JBDNGV010000279.1, read as the reverse complement.
TTATCTCGAGGATCAAGAAAAAAACAAAAAAACCGTAGATGAGATTAATGCCTTACAGGTGAAAAACACAGTCCCATCACATCTGTCTTTGGCCTATACCGGCAGGTTTAATCACCCGGTATACGGCGATATTCTTATCGGACTTACAAACAATGATTTACAAATACAGTACAGAAGTTTAAGAGCAACACTACATCATTGGCATTACGACCAGTTTATTACAATGGATGATGGGAAAGGATTTCCTGATATGCGGATCAGCTTTCTGACAAATGATAAGGGAGAAATCGATCGAATTAGTACCCGCCCTTTCGAGGATCCGCTAACTGAATTTGTACGGATGAAATAAGAAATTAAAATCCGGTTTATTGATTTGGTATTATGAGTTCTATTTTCATAATTTACATTCGCTAATAAAAGCTAAACCCACAAAAAATAACCCGTAGTTTTATTGATATGGAACCATCATGATTTGCTAAAACCCGCAGGGGCATGCTTATCAAATCATGATCGCTTCATCACCTTTAAAAAACAAAAAAAACTGATGAAAAAAATCTTAATCCTCTTGTTTGTATGTTCGCTAAGCTTATCAAGCTTTAGTCAGACTATCATTAATTCTACACCCGAAGCTGCAGGCTTCTCATCTGAGCGTTTGAAACGCCTTGACCTAGCCATGAATGAATGGGTGGACAAGGGATACATGAACGGCGGTGCAGCCCTTATTATCCGTGATGGCAAAATCGCCTATTACAAAGCAAATGGTTACAATGATCTAGACAATAAAACCCCACTCCAAAAAGATGGCATTTTCAGAATCGCCTCACAAACCAAGGCGATCACCAGTGTTGCCATCATGATGCTGTTTGATGAAGGAAAACTATTGCTAACTGATCCGGTTTCATTGTATATTCCATCGTTTAAAAAGCAAAATGTTCTGGTTAACTTCAACCCTGCAGATTCGACCTACACTACAATTCCTGCAAAAAGAGAAGTCACCATCAAGGATCTTTTGACACATACTTCAGGACTTGGTTATGCACAAATTGGTTCAAAAGAGGCCAATGCGATATATGCCAAAAACAATATCACTGCAGGTTTAGGTGTAAAAGACAGGACATTACTTTCAGCAATGACCCGCTTAGGTGAATTACCCTTAATGCACCAGCCCGGCGAAAAATTTACCTATGGACTAAATACCGACGTTTTGGGTTGTTTAGTTGAAGTAATATCCGGTGTTAGTCTGGATGAGTTTTTCAGAACCCGGATATTTGAGCCACTTGGGATGAAGGATACTTATTT
>JBDNGV010000278.1:0-2669 GCA_041689125.1 Daejeonella sp. | reverse complement strand
CTGAGCCTGATCCTCCAATAATCAAATTACATTTTCCTTCTGCAAATTCTGCAGAAATTCCTTGCAGAACATGGTTATCACCAAATGTTTTATGGATGTTTTTAATCTCTATCATAACAATAACTGTGCGATAACATAGTCAGAAGATAGAATGGCAATACAGCTGATTACTACTGCTTTGGTGCTCGATTGTCCTACCTCAAGTGCCCCTCCTTTAGTGTAAAATCCCTGATAGGCTGATACTGAAATGATTATAAATGCAAAGATTACTGCCTTAACCATGCATACGATAAGTGTAAAAGAATTGAAATCTGTGGTGAGTCCGGTTATAAAATCCTGTTGGGTAACAGCTCCTGATGCCGTACCGGCAAAAAATCCTCCGGTTATACTTAAACCAATCGATATGATTACCAGTAAAGGGATTGTTGTAACTGCGGCAATGATCTTGGGTAATATGAGGTATCCCGGCGAATTTATTCCCATTATTTCAAGCGCATCAATCTGCTCAGTTACCCGCATTGTGCCTATTTGTGAGGCCACGCTCGATCCAACCTTGCCAGCAAGTACTACGGCAGATATGGTTGGACTTAATTCTAAGATTGAAGAATCCCTAAGGATCATACCGATTACAGATTTTGGAATAAAATCGCTTACAAGCTGAAATGCAGTCTGAACAGTAGTCACAGCACCTAAAAACACAGAAATGATTGCGATGATGCCCAAAGAGCCTACACCAATGGACACCATTTCATGGAAAATTTCCTTTCGGTAAATGTTCCATTTCTCTGGTCGGCGGAAAACTGCTTTTAACAATAATATATATCTACCTAATGGGTGAAATATCATATGAAAATTATTTGTTTTTACTTTTTATACAATATTAATATAAAATTATCAAGCCGGAAACAGAAGATTAATTAGACGAAGGTAATCAAATGAGATTATGCCTTAAATTAAATCCTACTCCATCATTGATTTTGTTAATTTTAATCCATGAATGCAATTGTAACCGGTGCAACAAAGGGAATGGGCAGAGCCATTGTTATGGAACTCGCGGCTAATAATTATAATATCATATTTTGTGCCAGAGATGGGAAGCAGGTACATGCCCTACTTGATGAACTTAGGAAAACCTATCCCCATCTCCTCTTTTTTGGAATGCGGGCGGATATGGAAGAAAGTTCAGATCTAAGGGAATTCGCTGAATTCGCTGAAAGTAACTTAGGCAATATAGATGTGCTGATTAATAATGCGGGTTTATATATTCCATCAGAACTTATGGAGGAAGAGGAAAACAGCCTGCAGCGACAAATGAAGGTCAATGTATTTGCCCCTCATTTTTTAAGTAAGTTTTTTGCAGCCAAAATGATTGAAAGGACTAAAGGGCATATTATAAATATTTGCTCTATTGCAAGTTTGGATCCTGTAATTAGAGCAGGCTCATACAGTATCAGTAAAATCGCATTGTTTGGTCTCACAAAGGCTCTGAGGGAAGAATTAAGGCCTTCAGGAATAAAAGTAACTGCTGTTTTACCGGGATCCACTTTGACAGATTCATGGGCCGGGACGAACCTTCCGGCAGATTGGTTTATTTTATCAGAGGATATTGCTAAATCAATTATAAACTGCCTACAGATGAGTTCCGGTGCTAATATTGATGAAATCATAATCAGGCCACTTTATGGGAAAGTTTGATAGTTATATTTTTCATCTTCTTTTACCGATAAATTAATGTGCTTTACCGAGAACTTAGTATAACCTACCTATTTGGTATTTAGAAGATGGGAATCAGGACTTAGTTTTGATCTATCAATTAAAGAAAAAGAATAATTGACATTAAACTAGCTAAATAATAAAATTAAAGAAATGGAAAAGAAACTTCAACGCATCGAGCAGGACCAAATGATTGCAGGTGTATGTACCGGTCTAGCAGAATACTTCGATGTTGATGTAACCTGGATCAGGATCGCTTTTGTAATAGCTGTTATTGCAGGTGCTTCAGGTATATTGGCCTATATTGTGCTCTGGATTGCAGTTCCTAAAAGACCTTACCTGCCTGTATATGGTCAATTTAATGTTGACTATAAAGTGAATGAACCTAACAATCTAATAAATCCTTCTTTTTCGCAAAAGAGAAAAGGAAATGGTAAAGGTCGTTTGATTGCCGGTTCGATCTTTATATTTTTCGGATCATTTTTTCTCCTAAATGAGTTTGATCTTATTCCTCATTGGGTAGAGTTCCATAATTTATGGCCGCTCATATTAATAGCCATGGGGCTATACACAATTGCAAACTCGAAGAAAAAGGAACCTTGGAATGGTGATTGGGCTCAAAATCAAGACTTTACTCAAACTTCTACCGCAGGTACAGAGACGACTGTGAACGCAACAGAATCTGTAGAATCTGCAGAAGATCTAAATAAAAGTACTGATCAAAAGCAAAACTAAACTATCATGAAAACCGAAAAAATAGTATGGGGTTTGATCCTCATCTTTACAGGGAGTATTTTCCTTTTAGAAAACTTTAACCTGATTGAGTTTTACTGGAGTTCAGTCTGGAGATTCTGGCCCGTATTATTTATCCTGATTGGTGCGAATATGCTCCTCAGCAGGTTTGGAAATAATGCTGCTGCGCCTTATATGATTGGTGCTATCACTATTCTTACTTT
>JBDNGV010000277.1:0-4707 GCA_041689125.1 Daejeonella sp. | reverse complement strand
TTTTAAGACTTTGATCAATTGACTCATTTATTCTGTCAAAGACATAGGGAGATCCAATTTTAGTTGCCACAATGATCTGGCCATTGATTGGCCGCCGAGAAGCAAGCCATTCGCCTACAATGGTTTCAGATGCACCATTATGGTAAGCGGAAGCAGTATCAAATAAATTGACACCATTGTTCAGGGCATAATCCATCATTGCGAAAGACTGTATTTTATCAATCTCTCTACCGAAAGTTACGCAGCCTAATCCAATTTCGCTCACTGATTCAATTTTTAAATTTATAGCTAAATGGTATAATTCGCATGAATATTAAATAGCAATTAATACTTCACGTGCTTTCTCTAAAGCAAACTGAATGTCCTTTTCGTTATGTGCTGTACTGATATACCAAAGTCCTCTGCCAATAATCCTAACTCCTTTGTCATGCATTCCGGCTATGAAAGCATTGAGTTTAGCCCGATCTGCAAAAAAAGTATCTCTGTATTCCCTTACTTTTTTCGCTTTAGTAAAACTGATATTAAACATCGGGCCTATTCCCTGTACCAATAGGTCATGTCCGCTCTCTGCTGCTGCTGACCGCAATCCTTCCATTAGTTGAATACCATAGCTAAACATCTGATCATATGGCTGCTGGGCTTCCAATACCTGAATTGTGGCAAGAGCCGCAGCTACTGTCGCGTTGCTGGAATTCATAGTACCTGCATGAATTACATTTGCCTTTTCTATTTCAGACATCCATTCTCTTTTCCCTACCACAGCGCTGATAGGATATCCGCTTGCCATTGCCTTTGCAAAGATTGAGAGATCCGGTGTGATGTTAAAATACTGCTGTGCCCCACCAAGTGAGAGGCGGAAGCCGGTAATGACTTCATCAAAAATCAGCGCAATTCCATATTTGTCACAGATATCCCTCAACCCTTGAAGAAAGCCTTCTTCAGGAGGGATACAACCACTATTACACATTATGGGCTCGGTTATAATAGCTGCAATTTCATTGAAACGAAGTGCAACTATCCTCTCTACGAGTTCCAAATCATTCCATGGAAGAATAATGAATTCATCTCGGGATTGTTCAGGCAAACCCTGAGACCATGCGAAAACATTAGGGGTTTCACGTTTACCCAATTCTTCGGGGCCGGGAGCTGATATACCCCAACATACATTATCCATCCATCCGTGGTAATGGCCTTCAAAACGCAGGAATTTCTGTCTTCCGGTTTTAGCCCGTGCAACCCTAAATGCAGTCTGAACTGCCTCTGATCCATCAAGGCAAAATCTCATCAGTTGTGCAGAAGGTATTATTTCGTTTATTTTCTCCGCAAGTTCAATCTCCCGAAGATGCTGTCCCGCGAAAAGCTGTCCATTTCCAGAATATTCATTTACAGCTTCTAAAACAAATTGATTAGAATGACCAAGAATTAGAGGGCCCTGACTGAGGGTAAAATCCACATATTCATTTCCATCAACATCATATACCTTACTCCCCTGGCCGTGAGTGTAGAATAAAGCATGAGGGTGGTTATATTTTCTGAACTCCGAGGAAACTCCGCCGGCTAATACTTTTTTAGCTCTTTCTAGTAAAGTGGCTGATTGATTATACTGTCTGTTGTACATGTCTAAATTTATCGAGTGATATCAAAACTCTGTTTTTTTTTTTTGTCTAATGATAAATATGTAAGTCCTTTTAAATCTTTCTTTTGGCGGGTGAAAAAACTTATAAAATAGCCCACAATTACTGTTGTAACCACACTAATTGCACCATAAAGATAAACACTGATATCAGTATAGTTTTTAGTAAGCCATACAGAAAAAACACCAACTATGATACCGGAAATAACGCCAAGGGCATTCGCTCTGTTGGTGAATATACCTAGGATAAAAACGCCAGCTAGAGTTCCACCTACGACTCCTAATATTTCCTGAAACAGATCAAAAATGAATTGGACATTTAGTGCAGCGACAAGCATAGCAGTTCCAATTCCAAATATGCCCACTATTATGGTAACCAGTCTCGCCATACGAAGATTGTTCCGATCGAGGCTTTGAACACGAAATCGAGGATATATGTCAATAACGAATGCTGCAGCTATACTGTTCATACCTCCACTCAGTGTGGATTGGCTGGCAGCAAAGATTCCTGCTATGATTAACCCCGCTATACCGGCAGGTAGTTCCGTGACCACGAAATAAGGCAAGATCTCCCCTACCTGTTCAGATGGAATAATCATGGAATTTTCATTATAAAATACATAGAGAACTGTTCCAAGTCCGAAGAAGATGATTATTGTTGGTAGTGTTAATATGGCATTTGTCCAAAGACTTTTGGCCGTGGCTTCCTCATCTTTTACTGTAAGGTATCGCTGCACGATGGTCTGGTCAGAGGTATAAGGGATAAGATTCAAAAAGAAAAATCCTACAATACCTACCCAAAGGACCAACTTGTTGGGTTCCCAACCTAAATGAAACATAGTAAATTTATGATCTTCCATTCCTTTTGCAATCACACCAGACAAGCCTCCTTCCACACCTAAAACACCTATAACAAGGCATAGAATAGCTCCTCCAAATAAGATTATTACCTGCACCACATCTGTCCATATCACAGCTTCTATTCCTCCCATAACAGTATAAAGAATACAAATTATACCCATAATGGATATAATTAAATAAACATCAATACCAGTTACTGAAGAAACGGCAATGGCAGGGAGGAATAATACCACACCCATTCTACAAAGCTGAAATAATATGAAAGAAAGACTTGCGATTATCCGAATGTTTGCATTGAACCTAAATTCTAGATATTCATAGGCCGAAGTAATGCTCAATCTTCTAAAAAAAGGTATATAAAATTTTATCACCAATGGAACTGTTCCCAGAACCATAATGGAGCCAATTGCTAAGGACCAATCAGTAGAATATACAATAGCTGGTAGTGCCATAAAGCTTATTGCACTAAATTGTGCTCCATAAATGCTCACCCCCGCAGCCCACCAAGGTATTTTACCACTTGCTGTAAAAAAATTTTTAGTGGTTTGTTCTCGTTTATCAAATATGATCCCTATCCATATCATAAGCCCTAGGTAAAAAATTAACATTGCCCAGTTAATCCAGCCAAAATTCAAGACTTTAGATAAGGTAAATACTTTAGGAGATTCAATTCCAGTACTAAGTTTTCCATTTGGAATTACCCAATTATCACCCCACTTAACCACTGGAGCATTAATCGTGATTTCAGATTTAGGTAAATCCCCGAAATTAAGCCATGAATTACTCCCTATATGATAGGCTAGTAAGTTAGGAACAAGTTGCAAAGATAAAGCGTGATCTTCGTTATTATCAGCTATTGAATCCAATCCACCAGGGAATAAAATGTGACCAGATCCAAAAGTAGGTGCAGGATTGGCTCCAGCCGCCACACCCCTTGGTAAGTTTGAAAGTATCTTCCATGACCCTCCCTTTAACGATACCCCATCATATTTAGGAGTAAATCTATAGGCATCGGTAAGAATGGAACCTTTGTAGGTCCCATCAAATTTCTCATATTTTCCGAAACCACTAAAGAGAAAGAACGAATTGTTCAGTGAGGCACTTACGGCCTGCATCCTCTCTGGCCCTGGCCAAGATTCTAATGTTAACCAACGTTGATTCGCAGCATCTCTAGCTAAATCTAATGCTAAAAAATATTTCCCTGGACTTGCTTCAGGCTTTGTGTTACCACCAGCAATAAACAAAACATCTCCTACCAATGAACCAGACATATTTGCTAAAGGAAAAGGCAGTGACACAAGTGTGTCAATTTTTAAATTACCATTCTTATATTGAAGATTGTATACTCTGGAATAATGCTGGTTCCCATCGCTTCCTCCAACTATTATTATGTTGTTCTTATAAGACATAGAAACTCCATAAGCCAATGGAACCGGGAGTTTTTCTTTAGCAATCCTCCATACTAAAGAATTCCGTTCTAATACATAAATCCTATCATACCATTTTTTTACACCATTTTGCAGAGTATTTTTTTGGGAAGTATTTGCACCACCAACACATATTAAAGCATCATTACTGACCCCAGCAAACATTCCTGAGAACCCTACTTTATCGGGAAGAGGTGGCAAATCTTTCCATTCCAATTGATCCTGAATCTGCCCCAACACTAAGATTGGACAGACAAATAGGGTGAAAAGAATAATCAAATATTTACTAACTAAAGTTTGCATAGGTTTCGGTATAAATTATTAGTCAAAATTTTTAAATATTACCAGTTCGTCCAACCGCCATCCACTAAAAGATTATGCCCGGTGACAAAGGCAGAAGCATCTGAAGCTAAAAAAACCACGGGGCCTTTGATATCATCATCCTCGGCAAACCTGCCCAATGGAGTTAATCGCTTATAATTATCAACAAACTCCTTGTTCCCTTTCATTTCTGCCACTCCGGGCCCATAACCTCCTGGGCTAATGCAATTTGCACGGATATTGAACTTGCCATAATAATTTGCAATCCATTTTGTAAAACCCACCATTCCCCATTTATCATAAGTGTAGTTCACAGGACTGGTCATCCCTGTGTCTCCATAAACCGGAAAATTTGGCCCAACTGCTCCTTGTATCGAACTTATATTTATGATATTCCCTGAGTTTTGCTGTCTCATTATCTTTATGACAGACTGTGTTATCAACATCAGTCCAGTGGAATTAATC
>JBDNGV010000276.1:0-17797 GCA_041689125.1 Daejeonella sp. | reverse complement strand
TTTATTTTCAATCTTCTTTAGCCTACATTCCCTATTAATTAATAATTTTCTCCTATCTCACATCTTCTATCTCACATCTCAAATCTCACACTCTCATTCAATTAACATGAGCAAGATTAATACCGTTAAAAACAATATTAAACTCAGTTCTTCTATTTAATTGTTGGGTAGCTAGTGTGCATGATGGATTATCATTGCATGGATTTCCCATCTCTGGTCTTCCATGTTTTTCAATTTGTAAGCGGTCTGCTGAAATTCCTTGAGAAATAAGATAATTAATGGCCGATTGTGCCCTGTTGGTAGCCAGTTTCTCATTATATTTAGACATTCTACTATCAGAGTAGGCGGAGGTTGCTACACGTATTCCAGGATTTTCTTTCATCAGTATTACCAAATTATTCAATACCGGAATAGCATCAGGTCGAACAGTGGCATCATCAAGATTGAAATAGATGTCAGCAACTGTAAATGCTTTCTTCAATGCACTTAGATTATCAAAAACAAATTGCTCTGATACCATGTACATTGCTTTTTTGTTCAGCTTAATAAAAGTATCATTCGCTTCATCTGATAAGCGGGCATTTCCTTGATCAAGTATTCCTGATTTCGGATCTTCAATAGAAGTATTAAAGGCCATGTAATTTGCAGATCCAGAGATTTGTGCATTTGCAGAATTATTAAATAGCAGATTGCTTGAGAGCATTAATACTGCGATAAATAATTTAGTTTTCATATCAGTTGTCTTGGTGTATGATAACTGTCACGGATAGAATATATATTGGTTACAAATTTTTTTATTTTTTGTATTCCTAAATATTAAAAATATCCTTATTGTGCTTAGTGTGTAATTTAAACTTTAGAAAATTAAATTATAAATAATTGATTATTAATAAGTTAAATATAATTATTGAGATACTTGTTTAGGAATAGAATAATTAAATTAATGGAAAATAAATAATTTATGGCTTTTCATCATGCTGAGTAACAGGGAAGATAAGAAATTTCATAATTATTGAACCGAATAATATCCCTGTAAAAACGATAAGCAATAATACTAGGAAAGACAAGCTGATACAATTCTCTCCGGACCCAAACCAAAGAAATCTACTGTCGATATACAACCACATAATAATTGTAATGATAAAGAGGTTGATTGATACAAAAAGTATTTTTATCAAAAGTTTTTTCCACCGCCACTTTTCACCTTTGTCTTTAATCTGATAAATCAGTATAATGATTATTAAAAGTGAAAAAAGTCCAAGGAAAATATTGATAGAAGTTAATAAAAGGTCATCCGGATCATCATATTGAGCATCACATGGGTAATGTAATGCTAAGAAAATAGCAACTGATCTAGTTTTGATAAATCCCCAGATGGATTCATTTTTAGATGTTACCGGTTTTAGAGGTATCAATTCCTTTGAGATAGTGTCAATTCTAATGAATTTGCTGGCTAACACATCCCATAATTCGCCATAGCCCTCGTCTGCTCCTAAGTCTCTGATTGCTACTCCTCCAAGTCCGTTTTGAATAATAAAATCATATTTCTGTTCTAGAGAGCTTTCATTATCATAATAAATATGTCCGGTTAGATGTCCCTCATCGTTTCTGGTTTCTATAGATGCAAAGGCCTGATCTTTATTATAACTCACCGGCGAATACTGATAATTTAATCTAATCTGGCTGTAAGAGATATAATTCTTAAAAATTTCTATTCCTGTGCGGTCATTTCGCTCAAATTCAGCACCATAATAGCTTAAACCTAAAATGAATTTATACGGTGGAATTCCAATATTCAAATACCTGGATACGCTCGATTGAATATTGTAATCACTGTCATCACTCAGAGGGGCGATCGGACCCGGGAATTTGGTTAGTTTCTGACTAAAATCAATAATGAATTTGTCAGTTAGTGTATCAAGAGCAGAAATATTGTAGGCATTACTTTCATCATAAACTGGTAAGGTAATTATAACCTGATATTGTTTGGTTTTTGATCGGTAGGCTTTTGATAATGCACTTATAAAATCAACAAAATAGGGACGAAGCTTTTTATTAAGTCCTGTTAATGCGATATTAATTCCTTCAGCATCACGCTGCTCCAATAAATCTAAAGTGTTATTGATCAGATTTACTTTTGCAGTTTCATTGGTCAGAAATTTTGCCGTTTCGAGAGAATTCTTAGTTGTTATAGTCAAAACAACTTTTGCACCGCCTTCCTTTACATTATTAATGATTGCAGCATCTTTCCAGCGGTTAAAATTTTTGGCCAAACCGCTTGACGGATCTAATTCATAATAGTCATAAACTAGCGTGCTGATTGTGCTGAGATTATATTTACCGGGTATATTCCTTGTATCAAATGGATAAATTCCAAGTACCTCAGCTCTATGCCCAAGTTTAAGTCGGTATTTTACAACTGTACTATCATTTATGGTGTCGAGAAATGCACTTTTACTGGCATAAACATCTCTCATTAATTTTAAATGTTCCTGTCTCGATTTTTTCTTTTCCTGCTCTTCCTTATTATCAGTTAATATCGGAATCAGTTTGTCTACCAGATCATTTATGTATTTATCATTTGGATCAGGTTCCTTTTTTAATTTGAATGGCTTATTTCCTAATGGTATGTTATTAACTTGATCTGAAGCCGGAAGATTTTCAGAAATTTTTAGTTCTTTAATCAGATCCAGTAAAGCTTGAAATTGCTCCTTATTTGATTCTGCAAGTTGCCTTTTAAAATCTTCGAGATCCTTAACGGTAACAAGTGCAGTATCTTTTTGAATTATTTTTTCAATTAGAACTTTTACTCGCTGCTGCTCTTTTGTAATTGCATTTTTTTTGAATTTCAATGCCTCTAAAAGTGATTTTAGCGGGTTTGATTTTGGTTTCTCGGTCTTGGTACTATCCTGAAATATGCTTATTTCAGCATAATAAAGCGTGTTTTTATTGTATTTCACCTCTGATAACGAGGATGTTAACGATAAAGAGATAAGGCATATAAAGCAAAACAAGGATCTAGACATTTTTGTTCTTCGAAGGATATTGATAAAGATGAATAAAAAAAAATATTTTTTTTTATTATTTAATAATTGAAATTATTTTCTTAATGTTACAATAAATATTGCTTTACATGTTACTTTAAAATGAAAATTTTAGTAACCGTTGTAAATTGAGTTGGAATTAATCTGGTGTTGGTTTAGGATATTAATAAAATGATTTACGAGGCGTTGTCTTGTCTGGTTGATGAAATTAATGAACATTTCAGAATTAGGCTTAAAGTTTCAGAAGATAAGGTCAGCTTATCGGCCATTGTAAATCAGGATGGTACTATTGCCATCCAAGGTGAAAACAAAATCCTCCTAACCCTTATTAACATCGAAAAAGAAACTGTAGGAATGAATAATTCCGCAACATCAGGTTCTAGTTTTGGTATTAATAAGTCACCGGTATTAACAATTAACCTTTATGTGCTTTTTTCGGCTTATTTCAGTAATGGAAATTATCCGGAATCATTAAGGTTTATCTCTTTTATAATTGCTTTTTTTCAACAAAAAAGTGCTTTTAGCAGAACCAACACTCCCCGTTTAGACCCGGAGATAGATAAGTTAATATTTGAAATGGTAAGTATAAGTCCCGAGCAATTAAACAATGTGTGGGGAAGTCTGGGAGCCAAATACATGCCTTCAGTAATTTACAAGGTGAGAATGCTGTCGTACAACAATAATATTATTAGGGAGATCAGACCGGTAGTGTCTGGAGTGGAGAGCGATAACAATATTGCTAATTCATAACTATGAAATACGCCTATGAGGTATTGGTAAACGTATCGTTTAACCATACTTATTTTGGAAGCAAGGTTTTTGCGGGATTGGCTTTTACGCCATCTACATCCACTGAGCTATTATTTTTGAATAACGGACTGCTTTTTAAAGCATATCCTGGTGGTTTCCGCATCGTATTCGATACTAACTTCAATAACAGTAGTAGAAGTAGGAAAGATCTTATTTCTGATGTGCTTGATTGCAGATTCAATGCCGCACTTACTGATAATAGTTTTTATAATTATACTGCTATTGAAGGTACTGATATCAGCAAAAAAGTATTTCATTTTCATAATACAGCAGCGGATGATAATTTACTGAAAATTTCGGTGCACTCAGGTGAATTTGTTTCAGAAAGTGATCTGAAACCGATCGCTGAATTCGCCGATCCTTATTTTGTTAAGCCTTTCGCAATTCTTGACCTCAAGCTAGCTCAGGGTCTTCCTGAGACCTATTCCTTAAATTTTAAAGCCAGAGAAACATTTTGGAGATATGTTTTGATGAGTAAGGATTTGCAATCACTGAATAATCCTGCAATACTTGACAGTACCGGATCTGAACCATTTGAAGGACCAGAATTGCTGAAGTTCAGCGGAACAACAGGTCTTGTATTTAAATCCAAACAAGCAATTAGTTTAACAGAAAGAAGTATCCAGAATTTTCAACTGGTTGAGAATTATGATGCTGAAAGCGGAAGATATAGAGTGGTTATGCTTGCATTGCCAAAAGCAAATCCTGAAATGATCACTTTGATTAAAAGCGATAATAGATTAGAAAACAACAATTACTCAGAAATATTTATTCACTAAATTTAATTTAAAAATGGCATCAACACTCATGACCCCAGGTGTCTACCTGGAAGAAAAGAACGCCTTCCCAAGTTCTGCAGTAGCAGTAGAAACTGCTGTTCCTGCATTCATTGGCTACACATCAATGGCAGAGCGGAACGGGAAATCGTTGGTAGGAAAACCTACCCGGATTACTTCATTTGCAGAATATATTGAATGTTTCGGCAAAGAATTTAAATCTAAATTTACAATCGAGGATTCAAAAGTAGGCGATGATGAATCGTTTATGCTTGAAAGAGCACCTAAAAAGCTTGTATTCAAAGATGGCAACATTGCTTACTTGTTCAACAGTATTCGTTTGTTTTATGCAAATGGAGGTGGACCATGCTACATCCTTTCTGTTGGTCTCTATGGTGGAGAAGATTCTCTGGAAATAAAGCCGGGAGATTTTGAAGTTCTGGATATATTGGAGAAGGAATTTGAGCCAACTCTTGTTGTAATTCCCGATGCCATTGCTCTAGGTGCGGAGTGCTATGGTATTTACCAGAAAGTACTAGCACATTGTGCTAAAATGCAAAGCCGTTTTGCAATTCTTGATGTTGTGAAACAAGAGCCTACCGATGAAACTGCAGAAGTAATCAATAAATTCCGTGAGGATATTGGCATTAATTTTCTGAATTATGGTGCAGCATATTACCCATGGCTGAATACCTCCATTGTTCAGAATGATGAAATAGATTTCGAAAATGTGGAAGGTGATCTTTCTAAACTATTGCCTGAAGTTGATGCCAAGAGTATCTATAAAAAATACAACGAGGATATTGCTAAGCTTGAGGCCGATTCTGATGATCTGCTTACTGCCAAGAAACATTTACATCAAGGCTTAAAAGCAGTTAGTCCTACTTACAGCAATATACTATCTGAGATTCGTAGTAAATTGAATCAACTTCCTCCAAGCGGTGCAATGGCAGGAATCTATACTCAAGTTGATAACAGCAGGGGAGTATGGAAAGCTCCGGCGAATGTTTCTGTAAATATGGTAAATGCACCTGCAGTGAACGTTTCACATGAAGGTCAACAAAGTCTTAATGTGGACGTGATGGCCGGAAAATCAATCAATGTTATCCGTTCATTCCCAGGTATTGGTTGCCTGGTTTGGGGTGGTCGTACATTAGATGGAAATAGCCAGGACTGGAGATATATTAATGTGAGAAGGACTTTGATCATGATCGAACAATCTATTAAATTGTCGGCAAGGGCTTATGTGTTTGAGCCGAATGATGGAAATACCTGGATAACTGTCAAAAGTATGATTGAAAACTTCTTAATAAATCTCTGGAAGCAGGGTGCTCTTGCAGGTGCTTCACCTGAAGTAGCATTTGATGTACAAATAGGTTTGGGTTCTACAATGACACCAACTGATATACTTGACGGGAAAATGCTAATTACAGTAAAAGTTGCACTGGTTCGCCCTGCTGAATTTATCGTAATTACTTTCCAGCAACAAATGCAACAATCATAATCAATTAATTAAACTTATTATTTACATTTAAATATTACAATTATGGCAGAAGATGGTGCAGCACAGTCAACGGCAACTTGGCCGTTAGTCAAATTCTCATTTCAAGTTAAATGGGACGATGCAGAGCTTATATTTCAGGAAGTAACCGGGTTATCTTCAGAAACTCAGGTTATTGAATACAGAGGTGGTAACAGTAAGGTTTATTCTACTGTAAAAATGCCGGGAATAAAGAAATTTGGTAATATTACTCTCAAAAAGGGTATATTTAAGGGTGATAAAGCACTTTGGGATAAGTATAATTTGATTGAAATGAATGTTGTCAAGCGATCAACTATTTTAATCAGTTTACTTGACGAAAAAAATGGTGTGGCAATGAGTTGGACACTGTTAAATGCGTTTCCATGTAAAATGACTGTCTCGGATATGAAAGCGGATGAAAATGAAATCGCAGTTGAAACTATGGAGCTAGCTCATGAAGGCCTGTCTTTAAGCAAATAATAATTAATGAAAACTACTTATCAATACTACCCACCAGTCGGATTTAGTTTTAAAGTTAATGTTGAGGGGATATCGGGAGTAAATGAAGGTAATTTTCAGGAAGTTAGCGGACTTAGTGTCAAAATAGCTCCAAAAAATGTTGAAGAGGGTGGGGAAAATCGGTTTGTGCATCGATTCCCCACCCCTCCTAATTATGAGAATCTTATCCTCAAAAGAGGAATGCTTATTGGCTCACCTCTAATAAAATGGGCCAAAAATAGCTTCGAATTATTTACTTTTAAGCCTAAAATCGTTAATCTTAACCTTCTCGATCATACAGGTGCACCAATATCCACCTGGAGGTTCGTTAATGCTTATCCCGTAGGAATGAAAATTTCAGATTTCAAAGCTCAGGAAAATTCGTTAGTTGTTGAAACCATGGAGTTATGTTTTGATTATTTTACAAAAGTAAATTAAGATGCCTATAGAAATTAGAGAACTAATAATTAAAGTATCCGTCGACCATAATAATAAGAATTCAAGTTCCGGAATTGAACCCTTGGAATTGGCTGCTCTTAAAAGCAAGATCGTAAAAGAGTGTATGGAAACCATTCGTCTTCGAATGAAAAATACTTCTGAACGCTGATATGCAGAATCTAGTCAAATTGAAAATACTTGGATTTAAAGATCCTGCCTGTAAAGGAGTGGAATCAGACTCCATTGTTGCCTTCATAAACCCGTCCACTTATGAACGCTCCTTAACAGTTGATTATACTAAGGATCAGACTATTGGTTCAAGTGCAAGTACCCAGAGCTTTAAAAGCATTGGACAGAGTGATCTTAAATTGACATTCTTCGTAGATGGTACAGGCGTGGTCAAATTACCTGCCGGATTCAAGGATGTAGATCAATACATCAAAAAATTTACCGACCTGGTAACTAAATATCAGGGAGTAATTCACCGGCCTTATTACCTCCTTATCATATGGGGAACATTGAAATTTACTGGTGTATGTAAAAAAATTGACATTAAATATAGTCTGTTTAATCCTGATGGTAAAGCATTAAGAGCCACCATTGACATTACCATTTCCCAGAGTAAAGATTATAAAACAAAAACTAAGGAAGGTGCTAATTCTTCGCCTGATCTCACGCATTTAAGAACCGTTAACGCAGGTGATACGCTTCCATTGATGGCTTATCGGATTTATGGTGACAGTTCTTATTATGTTGAAGTGGCAAGGGCTAATGGCTTGAATAGTTTTCAGGATATTAAACCCGGTGATGAGATATATTTTCCACCTATAAAAAAATAATATGGCGATAACATCACCGGAAAGCACTGCAGGGCAAACTTTAACTTGCAGTATTACTGTGAACGGTACTGTTCTTGAAGATATTTATCCATTGGTTTCAATTCTTACTGTTTATGAAATAAATAGAATTCCCTACGCAGAGGTGATTTTAATAGACGGTGCACCTTACACAGGTGATTTTGCACTCTCCGAAGGATCAAATCTTATTCCGGGAGCTGAAATTTCAATTTCTGCCGGATATGATTCAAAAAATGATGTGATTTTCAAGGGAGTTATTGTTAAGCAGGCCATTAAAATTAGTCTTGATAGCACAAGTAACTTGATTTTAACCTGCAAGCATAAGGCGGTACAAATGACTTATAATAGGAATGATTCAGTTTTTTTAAAGATGAAAGATTCTGCCATTATTTCTTCAATTATAGGGAATTATTCATTAAGCGTATCGGTTGATGCAACAGCTTTTCAACACGAAAATCTATACCAGAAATCAGCTACCGATTGGGATTTTATTGTTGCAAGGGCAGATTTTTGCGGTTTGGTGCTAAGCTATGAGGGTGATGCAATCAAGGTTAAAAAGCCTGAATTATCAGTAACACCGGTACTTGCTGTTACCTATGGTGAATCCATCTTTTCTCTGAATGCTGAATTTGATGGAGAAAAACAAGCTACTAGTATTAAAGCTGTGGGATGGAGTCCTAGTGATCTTGCAGTAACTGAAGCGTCAACAGCATCGGAACCAAGTTTGAATACGCAGGGAAATCTGGAAGCAAAGACTTTATCAAAAGGATTCGGGCAACAGGAAATAACACTTTATTCTGGTACTCCCATGGATGCTGCAAACCTGAAACTCTGGGCGGACTCAAAACTGCTCCGAATGCGGCTATCCGCTTTGAAAGGTACAGTTACTTTTCAGGGTAGTGGAAAAGTTAAAGCAGGAGATATAATCGAACTTGCTGGTATTGGCGAACGATATAACGGTATGGCATATGTTTCTTTAGTAGAACATACCATTGAAGAA
Organism: Daejeonella sp.; assembly: GCA_041689125.1. Classification (GTDB taxonomy): domain Bacteria; phylum Bacteroidota; class Bacteroidia; order Sphingobacteriales; family Sphingobacteriaceae; genus Daejeonella. The sequence continues at coordinate 8,852 of JBDNGV010000276.1, read as the reverse complement.
GGTTCATGGATTACCAGAGTCGACTTTGGTCTCGATTCAAAACCAATTTCTGAACTACCTCAATTTTCATATTCACCCGCTGTGGGCCAATTTCCCGCAATCCACGGTCTACAAGTTGGTATTGTAAAACAATTGGATCAAGATCCTCAAGCTCAATTTCGCATCATGGTAACTATACCAGGAATGAAGGGAACTGAGTCATTGTGGGCTCGAATGGCCAGTATTTATGCAACAAATGCTGCTGGTTTTTATTTTCTTCCTGAGGTTGGAGATGAAGTCATCCTTGGTTTTGTGGATGATAATCCATCTCATCCAGTGATTTTAGGGTCATTATACAGCAGTAAGCATGCTGCTGCTTTTGCAATTGAAGCTAAAAACAATACAAAAGCGATAACCACCAGATCCAAAATGGAAATTAATTTTGATGAGGATAAAAAGATCATTAAGATTTTTACTCCCGGCGGAAATAGTATTACATTAGATGATCAGGATAAAGGAATAATAATTAAAGACCAGAATAATAATACGCTTAAAATGAATTCATCAGGTATAGAAATGGAAAGTCCGAAAAATATAATACTTAAAGCAACAGGTAACATTACACTAGAAGCGACTGGAAAAATTGCCTTAAACTCAAAACAGGATGTTGCCGTAGAAGGTTTGAATATAACGAACACGGCAAAAGTTGGTTTTACTGCAAAAGGTAATGCCTCTGCCGAAATTTCTGCATCAGGTCAGACAGTGGTAAAAGGTGCAATAGTTATGATAAATTAATATGCCACCAGCAGCAAGATTGACTGATATGCATGTTTGTCCGATGCTTACGCCGGGTCTGCCTCCAATTCCACATGTTGGAGGGCCTGTTATTGGACCGGGAATTCCAACTGTATTGATCGGTAAAATGCCTGCAGCAGTTATGGGTGATAATTGTGTTTGCGTTGGTCCTCCGGATGCGATTATAAAAGGCTCAGCAACCGTAATGATCGGAAAAAAGCCGGCGGCCAGAATGGGTGACACCACCGCACATGGTGGGACAATTGTTCTAGGTTGTCCAACAGTTATGATTGGGGGATAAGCATCATGGAAGAGGTAAAATCATTTTTAGGAACCGGATGGAGCTTTCCACCAGTATTCAATAAGTCGGATCACTCGGTATCTATGGTCTCGGATATCAAGGATATTGAAGAAAGCATCAAGATTATACTTAGTACAACACCCGGAGAACGGATTATGCAGCCTGAATTTGGTTGTGACCTAAAACGTCTGGTGTTCGAAAAGATTGATTCTACGCTGATTGCCAGTCTGGATCACCTCATTTACCATGCATTACTTAATTTTGAACCAAGAATTACTTTTCATAGTACTGAGGTTTTGGAACAGAATGACTTAAATGGCCTTTTTCATATTAATATTCATTTTAATGTAATCATCACCAATTCCAGACATAATGTAGTGTTTCCGTACTATTTAATTGAAGGAACCAATGTTTCATCTATATAGTCTTTGAACAATTAATGGCTAATGATCAGCTACTGTATTTAATTAATGGAATGACTCAGGATGAAAGGCGTATCAAAGCGCTTGATCCGGGTTATGTAAAAATTGATGACCGTAAAATTTCTGATTTTTTAAAATTCATGTCCGATTTTGCAGGTCAGGTTAATTTTTACAATGAGAAGGATAAAATTGACGGCGACTGGCAAGATTTTTTTAAATCTGATAAGAATATTCTAATTCTTCTGATTACTGAATTTGATCTCACAAGCCATTTAGTTCAATTCGAAAAACTTGAAACCCGAATCCATGTTGCATCAAGTGATAATGAAGCACTTGAAGCGCTGAGAAATTTATTTGTATTTCTACATAAAATAATTGAGGTGTTTAATTCAACCTGTAAAAGGCTTGAATATGGCAACAATTTTGATAAGGTTAGTGTTGAGCTTGGAGGAATAATAAAAGGACTAAGCAAGGAAATTTCTGAGATTATTGCTTACAATAAACAAGCTGAACGTCATTTCGGAGAGCCCTTTTCCTTTCTTCATCCTGAAGAACTGATTGACTTGAGTATTGCTGTACCAGAGATATTTATCGATGCAGTAGAAACAAAATTAAGGATATTGCCGGCATTACATTTTATTAAGGAAACCTTTAATAATCTTAAGTCGAAATATCACAATTTTCTGGCAGTAACAACATTCTATTTTAAAGATTATGACATCTTTAAAAATGAATACCCACCACATATTTCCTTATGTATTACTTTTCTAAAGCTATTTAAACATCTTATAAATCAAGTAAATAAACTTAATGAAGAGCATCTTAACTTTTATTTCAAAAGTGTTCTTGAGCTTGAGTTAAATGCTGCCAGACCTGATACTGTTCATATTGTTTTTGATCCTACAATACTTGACCGTGTGATACTTGAAAGAGGTGAACAATTACAAGCAGAAGTTAATTCTAATCTCCTCTATTATGCAATAAATGAGGATATTGTTGTTACCGGTGCTAGAATTCTTGATTTAAAAACTTTAATTCTGGATGAACATATCCAGGTTATTGCGCCAAATCTTCAAGACCAAGATATAAGAGAGATAAACCTGTATAAAGCATCTCATAAAAGTGTGCAGGCCAAACAATTCTCTGAACAGCAATCTGGGATAAAATCATGGCCTGTACTTGGGGAAAGTCAATTTGATTTATCAGATGAACACCGTTCAATGGAAAATACGGAAATTGGGATTATACTCGCATCTCCTGTGCTTTACCAAACAGAAGGTCAACGTTCTATATTATTAACTATCTATTTCGAAGAAGTCTCTTTTGGGCAACTGATCCAATATTTTAGAAATTATGCAAATGTAACCGGAAAGCTTTTACCAAAGGTTAGTTATGAGCTTCTTTCTGATGCCTTTGTTATTAGTTTTACATCTTCTGTTGGTTGGGAAGAGGTTAAAAGGTATACAGTAAAAATTAATATACTGGATAGAACCTTTGAAATAAAGTTCGAGCTATCTTCAGTAGATAAAGGAATTGATATATATTCAGCTGAAGTTCATGCTGGAAACTATGAATCAGAATGGCCGATTATAAAGCTGATTCTGAATAATTATTCAACTCATAATCCATTCTCATTTTTTAGGAAATTATTGATAGAGCGAGTTACAATCTCTGCGCAAGTAAGTGATAGTAGAGCAATAAAACTCCAAAATAATATAGGTAATCTTAGTCCCGATAACCCATTTCATCCATTTGGTCCTCAGCCTGCTATTGGATCTTACTTAGATATTAAGAATACAAATATATTTAACAGGTATACGAAGGATTTTTGCATAAAAATGGAATGGATCGACCTTCCGAGGATTTCGGGCGGTTGGGAGACTTATTTTAAGGAGTACCATGCTAATATTACCAATGATTCCTTCAAGATAAAGCTGAGTGGATTATCGCAGGGTAAATTCAAGCCTATTTTATCAAAAAGACAAGAATTTAATTTATTTACTATCGAAAGGGGCGATTTTGGATCAGAAATTTTATCTGAAATATCCGAAATTAAAGATATAGATTTTAAAAAGCTTGAATTACCCAATCGCCCGCTATTAAATAAAGAAGGAATAGTACCGGATACCAGTTTTACCGATGGAGTGATCAGACTTGAGTTTTCATCTCCGGAAGAAGCATTTGGTTCAAGGCTTTATCCTCAGATTTTTCCAGAGATTGTTCTACACAATTCAAAACGCTTTTACAAAAAGCGTCCATTACCAAATCCACCCAATATTCCAATTGTCAGATCAATAACGATTGACTATACCCTTGAACATTCAGAAGTACTTATCAAAACAGCAAAAAACGAAGATTCGGGTTTAAAAATTATTCATCAATATCCTTTTGGTTATGAGAATGTTTATCCTGAAAGTGATAAACAACCATATAAGTTTATTCCCGATTTTGAATTCGAAAATAATCTGTATATCGGTATTGAGGCTCTTTATCCAAAGCAAGAACTCAATCTATTCTTCCAGCTTCAGGACTCAAATTTTTCTGATCATACAAAAGATCCTAAACCAATTATCTGGAGTTATTTGTATGAGAATTCATGGATAATTTTAGATAAAAGAGAAGTACTATACGATACAACCAATAATTTTATAAATACTGGTATTGTAAAGATCACTATGCCTGAGGATATAAAAAATGGCAATACAAGGATGCAACCTAATCTTTATTGGTTAAGAGCATCAACACATGGGCAATGGAACCTAAGGTCAAAAATGATGGGGATTTATCCGCATGCCTTAACAGCAACACGTATTGTTGACGATAATGCTCTGCTTAATGAGATTAAACTACCACCAAATACGATCAAATCTTTCAAGAATAAAATTCCCGGAATAAATGGCATTAATCAATTATTCTCATCTTTTGGAGGAACGCCTGCTGAGACAAGAGATCAGTATTATATTCGAGTTAGTGAGCGATTAAGGCATAAAAACAGAATGGTTACCATCAGGGACATCGAAGAAGTAATCCTGGAAGAATACCCTCAACTATTAATGGCAAAGATTATTACTCCTGAATCATCATATAACAATCTCAATTTCTCCAAAAACAACAAGATAAGGGTCATAATAGTTCCAAAAGATGCCGATGAGGTATTTTTTAACAACAATCAACCAAGAGTAAATCTCTCAGATCTGTATAAAATTAAAGCCTTTGTCGAATCTGGCATTTCACCATTTGTGGAGATTGAGATTGAAAATCCTATATATGAAAAGATAAAGCTTATAGGGAAGGTAAAGTTCGGTGGTAAACAAAACATTGACAGTGGATATTATATTCAAAAGCTGAATGAAGATATAAGGAGATATTTATGTCCATGGTTATATGAATCTAGGTCTTCATTTAACATAGGATCCCATATTTACATTGCTGATTTATTAAATTACATCAAAAAGAGACCATACATTGAATATCTTACAGGTTTTTCTGTGCTTCATTTTTTTAACTGGCATAATGAACGAACTGGAGAAACACTTTCGGGTATGAATGATCTTGGAAGAAACAATATGAATTACATTAAAGGATCAGTACCTGAAGCAGTTCTAATTCCTTCAAATGAACATATGTTTACAATTATGGATGAAGCAGAATTCGCTGATCCTATAGAAATAGGGATTGGTAATTTGAAAATTTCAGAAGAACTCATAGTTTATGACAATTTACAATTGCAAAATTCTTTGGATGCACCTGCTTCTACTGATAATTTGGATGAAAACGAATATATTAACCTTTTAATAAGCCATAATATAAAATAAGGGTATGGGAAAGAACAAGCAATATCAAAGTAGAGAACAGCTGAAAGAGTTCTTTAGAAATGGGAAAATGCCCTCTGAGAAGAACTATTCTGACTTGATCAATTCTATGGTTCATAAGGTTGATGATGGCTTTTCAAAAGATGAAATTAACGGATTAAGAATATCATCTACCGAAGAAGCAAAAAATTTGATCTCTTTTTATAAAGACCTTAATGAACAAGATCCCTTCTTTCTCATAGCAAAAGATGAACTTGATCCTACAAGTCTGGCTTTGAAGCCGTTTGAACTCGCTGAAGGAGTAAAAAGTGGTAATGATAATAGTTTTTTTTTTCATACCAACGGCAAACTAGGAATAGGCACCAAATGTGATGATACCTTTAAGATGGAAGTCAATGGTTTTGTTGGTATGCAGGGCAGAATCGGGACTTATAATAGCGGTTCCAGACCTGCTGATGGTAAGTGGCATACCATTCTAGAGAAACTTGATCATTGTCAAGCTTTCGAGATAATGGCTAGAGCCGGAAAAAAAGGAACTGGCAGATTTGCCCTTATGCATGCTGTTGTACTAGGAGTTTACGGTCCCAGAGGCAGTAAGATTAAAAAAACTCAAACCTATTATGGCTTTTTCTGGAATAAACTAAATCTCAGATGGACCGGCACAACCCATGATTATAGACTTGAAATAAGATCTAATAGTAATTATGGAGAGGATGTCTTAATTCATTATACTATTACCCGTCTATGGGACGATTTTCTTTTTCTTGATCCAACAGAATAAAAGATTTTAGCTATTAAATGATCAAGCCAGTCTATATAGAAAAAGCCTCCTCGAAGGAACCCTCAATGGATTTTGAGTTTTTACGGAAGAGTGGAATTGAGTTGATTCAGCAGCTTTCCGGTAAAAGCTGGACCGATTTTAATCTGCATGATCCTGGTTTAACAATTTTGGAACAATTATGTTTTAGCATTACAGAGCTCGCCTATAGAACAGACTTTCCACTTCAGGATCTTCTTTCAAATGAATATGGCAAAATTAACTATCAGCAAAATGCTTTTTTCATAAAAGAAGAAATTTTAACTACTAATCCGGTTACTATTAATGATTTCCGCAAAGTAATTATTGATGAGATCGATGTAGTAAAAAATGTATGGCTATACCCCATTAAATCTGCATATTCTGACAGAGCTTTAAGTGGATTGTACAAAATATTAGTACAGGTAGATCCTAAAACAGCTGAAAAAATTTTGATTGATGATGCTATTTCGGTAAATATTGCAGATCAGGTTCGTCAATGTTTTGTTGCAAAAAGGAACCTTTGTGAAGATATTATTAGTGAAATTGTCATTCTAAAACCCGAAAAGCTGACTATTGAAGCTGAGATAATGATCGAACCTAAGCGACTAGCAGAAGAAATACTGGCTTATGTATATCACAATCTCGAAAATTCCCTGAATCCACCTGTGAAATATTACACAGAAAACGAACTTTTAAATAGTGGTTTAAGTGTTGATCAGATCTATAATGGACCTTTTTTGAAAAATGGATTTATCCCTGACAGCGAATTAACTACTAGGCAAACCTTAATTGATCCTACCGAGCTTATTAAATCGGTTTCACAGATTGATGGAGTTCTCTCAGTCAAGAATTTAAAGATAATTATTGGACAGCAAGGCAGTACTAATAAACCATTTAAAATAAATGACACTGGCTTTGCATTGCTTGATTTAAAATCATCAGAACAACATATTAAGTTGTTTAAAGATAGTTTCGAATTAAGTGTCAAGAGACCAGTTTTTAAATCCATCCTTCAGAAAGTAAGAGAAACTGATAAAAGGGACTTCATTTCCTCATTTTACGGCAATTCTTCAAGGGATAACATTGATGGCAAATACCGCAATAATAGAATCTATTATTCCATTCAAAACCAGTTTCCAAAGATTTATGGAATAGGTGATGAAGGTCTTGCTAATAATACATCCAAATCTAGAAAAGCACAGGCAAAACAACTGAAAGGATACTTGCTATTTTTTGAACAGATTATGGCAAATTATTTGGCTCAGCTTTCAAATATTGGTGATGTTTTATCAATTGAACTCGATAAAACTGGTCCCAATACGTATTATGAGAACTCTCTATATAATGTTCCGGATGTTAAATATTTATTAAAAGAATTCTCTTCCAAATATCCTAGCATGTCTGCTCAGGATTGGGATAACTTTAAGAAGGATGATAAAAACGGGTATATAATGGCTTTAAAGGAGTCATTAGAAAATGAAGAGACATTTAATAAGAGAAAAAATCAACTTTTTGATCATTTTTTAGCAAGATTTAATGAGTTTTTAACCCCTTTCCCGGTACAGCTCTACTGTTCCCTATATGAAACCTATCTAAATGATAGCAAAATAAGTACTGAATTGAATTGGAAATCATCAGTTTTGAAAAATATTCCAAAATTCGGTTCAGGCAGATTCAGAGCCTTTAATTATTTGAAGTCCACGAAATCTGCCAACCAATGGGATTTTGAAGCCAAGATGCGACTATTGCTTTATATTTCTGATGAAAGTACTGATAGAAAACTTAGCGAAGCATTGGAAGATGAAAACATAAGTACCGAGCCTTCCGGATCTAAAGTGCTTTTCAAATCACAAAAGGAGGCCAAACAATCAATTGAACCATCCTGGCAAAATGAAATGCCTCAGATTTTGATGGAGAAATCTGAAATTAACTCTCTTTATAGGAGTGGTGGCTTAATACGAAATAAAAATATACCAAATGACGCCTTTCTGATTCAAAATCAGGACTTTAGGATATTTAAATATGCATTAGATATCCGAAATTTCGGAATTGGCCCGGATCCTGACCGGGAAGGTCGTTTTATTATACTTTATAAAGCTCCGGATGAGGAAAAGTGGACTCTAATTAGTCAATTTTCGACTCATGCTAGCGCGATGAAATCATTAAAGAACCTAATTGATTATATCAGAAAGGTGAATATCAAATCTGAAGGATTTTATTTACTCGAACATATCCTGATTCGACCTGATATGAATTCTAAGGTATTTGGATTCAAATTCATCGCCAGAGATGGACAGAATTTAATGGAGCATAGTAAATGGATGACATTCCAGGAACGTGAAGATGTTATGGCATCATTACTTGAGCTTTTAGCTAAAGAAGATGAAATTAATGCAGAGAAACTTGCGCCTTATTGTAAAGTAAATCTTTATACTCAAGTCTCTGACCTTCCTGAGTCTTATTCGAATGAGCATACAGAAAATGAAGATCAAAATTTATTTAACTATTTCAAGATCTACGCAAGCCAAAAAGAGAAATTTCTTTCCAGATTTCATATGGTTGTGAAAGGGGAGGATCATCTTATGATCAGTGAAGATTTTTTCAGACTTAAAATGAGTGTTATTTTCCCATCCTGGCCTGCTCGTTTTCAGGATAAAAGCTTTAGAGATGCTGCAGAAAATCTGTTTCGATTGAATGCACCTGCCCATGTTAAAATCAATTTTATCTGGATGGGCTTAAGCAAG
>JBDNGV010000275.1:0-3299 GCA_041689125.1 Daejeonella sp. | reverse complement strand
TTCTGAACCATGTATTCGGCAAAACCCAATTTCTGTTCGTTTTTCATACCCTAAAGTACGGAAAAATATCCTATACGACAAGAAAAAATGTGTTTAATTTATTGTAAATCAATTAGTTAAATTAATATTTGCCTTGCAACGATCTTCTATTACCCTTTTATTTTCAACAATAGCTGTTATTTGTTCAATACTCAAGGTATTTCATTCAATCTCAAGGGATGAGTGGATGGTCTTGATCCTGTTTTTCTTCCTTAATTCAGTAGGCGGTTTACTCAAATGCGCCGAGTTGACCTCTCCAATTTTCTCTGAAATGGAAGCAAAAAGTTTTAAAATCTTTCCGGTTATTTTGTAAGACGGTTTCATCTATTCAATTAGATAGTATCATATGATAGTATGAAAGGTAATAGGAGAGTTTGAATATACCGAGTTTAAAGCTTCACAAACAGCTTTGCTGGCTGAAGCATATTTGCCAGTTTTGATTTGTTGAATGATAAAACTGTCAAAGTATTAGCCCAATAAAATTGAAGTATTTTTCGCCATTGTTCTCAAATTTTGAATAAAAGTACCAACAATTGGAATTAATCAAAAAATGATACAGGATTTTATATGTCCTAAAATGCCTGTTAGTATTGATTTGTAGGGAGTAGAGAAGACATTGGGTTGCTTAATTGTGCTATTGTGGATTAGAAATCGGTTTTATAAGATGTTCGACATGCCCTGCGGAACATGTGGAAGATGTAATCATTTACATTCATTAAAGTAATCTTTTATCCCAGACAAAGTCTTCCACACTTTTCAATATAATATTTTTTGCGAATTGTGGATGTTTCGTATTGATAATATAATTATGCTCTTGGTCAACTATTGAGGAAGGGACTTTTAGGATTAATGATTCTAAAGAATTATACCATTTTGATCCTATTTCTTGTAATTCGATATGAGCTTCAATAGTTTTCCAGTTGCCAGGCAAATCTTTAATGTGAATTTCTTGAATTTGCGTTTTGTCAATAATTTGTATTGTCAATAACTTGTATGGACTAGAAAAACTTATCCAGGATCTATGGACAACAATTTCCAAAGTGGATAATGCCCGACTACTTCCTGTATAAATAACAAATTCATCTTTCTTATTCCATCTGTTTGGTGATCCTGAAGCAATTAAAGCCTTAGCGTACTTTTCCTTACAAATTTTGAATACTTCCATGGCTTAAACATTATCACCATATTCAATAGCTGTAAGTCTATCGTCAATAAATTTAATTCCAGTGATTGTATCTAAGAATTCTTTGGGAGGTTTATTATCAAGAAAGTAATTTGCAGCTAATATCCATTTATCAAAATTCTCTGCAGATTCAAAAACTGTTATTCCATGTTCGTAAAGAGAAATCAACAAGACCAGGTGTTCTTTAATATTATCTTTTGAAATACTCTCGGGTTTTCTATATGCCCTTAAGGTTTTGGAATTGATATTTAGCCAATCAGAAATGATTTCATCATTCAGGGTTGTTATTTGTTTGAAATAATTAAAATATATCCAATTTATATTATTCTGCCTTAAGTAGAACAGCACTTTTGTGAAATTACTGATCTCAGGGATTTCGGCAATGTTTTCACGATTTACGGTTTTTACTAAGCTTGCCATAATTCTTTTTCTTCAAAAATAAGTAAAATTACTTTAAGGATCCGGTAATTTTACCGTACTATTTATTAAAATTAGATATTCATGCTCAAAAAAGGTTTTTCTGAATTAAGAGAAGATTAATGGACTGAATTTTTGTGCTATTTTGGATTTGAATTGCATTATATCTATTTATTCGACATGCCTTTGGGAACATGTAGAACAGCAGAGCTTTTGTCGATTGGCAGTAAAAGTTAATCTCACATATCCAGCTAATCTTTTTTCACAAACAAGGCATTTATATCTTTTTTTTGCATAATAACCAGATTTGCCAATTTTGCTCTTGCGATAAAACATTTTTTTTATTCATAACTTTTATCGGTGTAACACAATAATAATCAGTTAAAAATATTTATTTAAAAATCATTTTTTTCTATTGGCCCAAAAAAGATAATCAATTTTTTTGTGAAAAATTGTTGTTTTTAATTTTTTCGTTATAAATATTGATCAATAATTAATTAAAAGACTAACTATTGACGAATAGTAGTCGATTTATAAACATTACTAACCATAAATCATAATAAAAATGAAAAACATGATCAAATTTATAACGAAAAATTGTTGTTTTTAATTTTTTCGTTATAATTTTGATCAATATTTAATTAAAAGACTAACTATTTACGAATAGTAGTCGATTTATTAACCATTACTAACCATAAATCATAATAAAATGAAAAACATGATCAAATTTATAACGAAAAATTGTTGTTTTTAATTTTTTCGTTATAATTTTGATCAATAATTAATTAAAAGACTAACTATTGACGAATAGTAGTCGATTTATTAACCATTACTAACCATAAATCATAATAAAAATGAAAAATATGATCAAATTAAGACCTAATGATTTTTTAAAAACAATTCAGACTACATTGCTTGTATTTTTACTAGCAATAAGCACTTCGAAAGCGCAGGAGATAGCACCAGAGAAAGCATCGGAAGAAAAAAAGTTTGATTTTGCAGTCGGTATCAACACCGATCAATTCTTCGGTTTGTATACCACTTTTCAAGGCTCGTATGGAGCTCCTAAAAAAACAGCCCTTACCTTTTATGGAATACATTGGGCTGGTGGATCAGGTCGAAATTGGGGAAACTGGACTGAGTTCGGAGTAGGACTTAATTTTAATGCTGCCAAAGGACTAACAATCAATCCTCAAATTGGTATTTTGAGTGGTAATCTTTTGAGCTCAGGTACTGCCGGTCCAGCTATTTTAGGTGATGGTATTGTGCCTAATATTACCATAAACTTACTAAGAGATAAGGTAGAAGGTCAGATATATGCGGGTTTTTATGCTCCCCTAAGAGACCAATCTTTCAGTGGAACTACACTTGCTTATGTCCACTATTGGGGTAATGTAGGCTATAGATTTAGCAGCTTTTTTTCTACAGGGGTTTTATACGAACACTTAGTTAATAGTGGTGGTTCTAATGTTGCAAAAGCTACTGATGTTTACCAATGGGTTGGACCTTACGTTCAGTTTACTAAACCAGGTGGTGGACCATTCGCTCGTTTTTCTGCTGGCCCTGATGTAGTAACAGGTGGAGATTCTTTCTGGAAACTAACATCAGGCTTTACTTTTTAAATGCTATGTGAATTTAGACTCTAAATTTAATAACGTAT
>JBDNGV010000274.1:0-5319 GCA_041689125.1 Daejeonella sp. | reverse complement strand
GATCTTCCACTTTCAGAAGCTCGCGAACCCGGGTTTATCCCCCCGGTGATGATTAACAGTAAATCTTTTGAAAAATTATTTGGTGGGAATACCATCGAAATCCGCCCACAGGGATCAGCTGACCTCACTTTTTCTGGTCGTTTATCTAGGAATGAGAACCCATTGTTCAATGAACGGCAACGAAGGCAGGGCAATTTTGATTTCGAACAGCGGATACAGATGAATGTGGTAGGGCAGATTGGTGAAAAGATGAGGATCAGTACCAATTATAATACAGAAGCCCAGTTTGATTTCGAAAATCAGGTTAAGCTTGATTATACTGGTAGAGATGATGAAATCATCAGAAAGATAGAAGCTGGAAACGTGAGTTTGCCGTTAAGCTCCTCATTGATTAGCGGTAGCCAGGCTCTGTTTGGTTTGAAGACCCAATTGCAATTTGGAAAATTGAATGTTACCAGTATTTTTTCTCAGCAAAAATCTCAGCAAAAGGAGATTATGATTACCAATGGTTCACAGCAAAACGAATTCAGTATTTCGGCTGACAATTATGAAACCAACAAGCACTATTTCTTAGCTCAATATTTCAGGGATAATTATAATAAGGCGTTGGATAATATACCGCTTAATAGCTCCAACGTTAATATTACAAAAATTGAAGTTTGGATAACCAATCGTGCAAACAGTACCGTGAATGCAAGAGATGTTCTGGGATTACTGGATCTGGGTGAAAATAGGGTTTACAATACTTTTCAGGTTCAGGGTGGACGGGGCTTTTCTGTTCCTCCTTCTGGTTTTGCCGGGCCGGGCTTCGGACAACAATCAAATAATTTATTGCAAATTCTCCCACCAGGGGTAAGGCAGAACAATTCCAATGATGCATTTTCCTTTTTTCAAGCAGCAGGCGGAGGTACCGACAACTTCGCTAAACTTACTTTCGCCAGAAATCTTACCGATAAGGAATATATTTTAAACCCAAGACTAGGGTATATATCCCTTAATACCGCCCTGAATGCCGATGAGGTACTGGCGGTTGCTTTTAGATATACAATCAATGGTATTGAATATCAAGTTGGTGAGTTCTCTACAGATAATCCAGTGAACAACTCCACTCCTGAAGTTCTGTATGTTAAGTTATTAAAAAATGAAATGTTAAAAACCAGTCTGCCGACTTGGGATCTGATGATGAAGAATATTTATAACCTTGGTGCTTATCAGGTAAGCCGCAACGACTTTAAATTAAATATTTTCAGACTTGATGAGGAAACAGGTATAGAAAAACCACAGATCACTGAAGGGCAGAACACTAGCAATAAACTTTGGATACAATTAACCAACCTAGATAACCTGAATCAGCAGAACGACCGTAAGCCGGATGGCTATTTTGATTTTTTGGAGGGAATCACTATTGATCCGCAGAATGGTAGAATCACATTTCCTCTAGTTGAACCTTTCGGCTCTGATTTAGCTAAACGTTTTAATCCGGTATCTGAGCGTAATCTGATTGATAAATATGTTTACCAGCCGTTATACGACTCCACAAAGGTGCTCGCTCAGCAGCTGTTTGCAAGATTGAATAGATACCAGATTAAGGGGACTTACCAATCGCAGGGAGGTTCAGAATTTCAGCTGAACTCCATAAATATTCCTCAAGGTTCGGTACAAGTTATTGCAGGATCTATGCCATTACAAGAGGGAGTTGACTTTACGGTCGACTATAATATCGGGGTGGTCAGAATCTTAAATTCTGCTCTATTGAGTTCAGGGCAGCAAATAAGGATCAAACTCGAAAATAATGAACTTTTCGGATTACAGCAGCGATCCCTTACAGGTACCCGTTTTGATTACCGGGTAAACGATAAGTTGAATTTGGGTGGCACTTTTATGAATATGACAGAAAAGCCGCTCACCCAGAAAGTGAATATTGGGGAAGAACCCATTTCAAATACAATATGGGGGATGGATGCGACTTATAATTCTCCTTCCCGATGGCTGACTCGGATGGTTGATAAGATTCCATTCATTAATACGAAAGAACCTTCAAGTATCACTTTCAATGGAGAGTATGCTAGCCTTGTTCCGGGTCATCCGAGAGCTCTGAATTTTGCAGGAAGTAGAAACGGGGCAAGTTATCTTGACGATTTTGAAGCTAGCAGGTCGATGATTGATATCAAAAGTGCAATAGCTTGGCAAATCTCTGGTACACCACAACTTTTTCCTGAATCGAGGCTCAACAGTGACCTGGCCTATGGTTATAACAGAGCTAGGCTTGCTTTTTATAATATTGATCCGATATTTTTCCTAGCCGGGAATTCTCTAACTCCTGATAATATTAGAAGAGATAAGAATGAATTATCCAACCATTATGTCCGTCAGGTTTTTGAGCGAGAGGTTTTTCCATTTAAGGATTCCAATACCGGACAGGCAATCCTTCTGCCAACCTTAGACCTTGCTTTTTACCCTACAATAAGGGGTCCTTATAATTTCAGTACCTCTGGCCTTACTTCAGCTGGAGCTCTAACCAATCCGCGGAGTAGGTGGGGTGGGATATTCAGAAAACTTGAAACGAACGATTTTGAAGCTTTGAACATCGAGTTTATCGAAATGTGGATGCTAGACCCGTTCATTTATAACAAGACTGGTAGGGGGGGGGATCTGTATTTTAATCTGGGTAACATTTCCGAAGATATTTTGAAAGATGGAAGGAAAAGCATGGAAAATGGCTTACCGATAGATGGAAATATCACTAAAACGGAATCCACAATTTGGGGAAGAGTTCCAAAACTTCAGCCAGTTATTCAGGCATTTGATAATAACCCTACGGCCCGCCAATTTCAAGATATAGGAATTGATGGCTTGAGCTCTGAGGATGAGAGACAGCAATTCAGTTCTTTTTTGAATCAGGTGAGGGCAAGTATCAATCCACAAGCGGCAATTGCTATTCAAAGTGATCCTGCATCTGATGATTATCAATATTATAGAGGATCAAACCTCGATCAGATCAATGCGGGTATTCTAAAAAGGTATGAGAAATTTAATAATCCTGAAGGAAACTCAAAAACCGCCCAGCAATCACTTGATCAGACCGGAATTGAGAACACTGCCGGAACCTCCTTTCCTGATGGGGAGGATATCAATAGGGATAACAATTCCACACAGGCTGATGAGTATTTCCAGTACAAGGTATCTATTCGCCCCCAAGATCTGCTTAATGTAGGAACTAATTATGTTTCAGACATTGTTCCTGCAACGGTAAGGCTGGCTAATGGAAAACAGGAAACCGTTAGGTGGATTCAGTTTAAAATACCAATAGCAGAATATTTACAAAAAGTAGGAAATATCGAGGACTTCAAATCGATTCGTTTTATCAGGATGTTTATGACTGATTTTGCTGATACCACGGTGATGCGTCTGGCCAGATTACAATTAGTAAGAGGAGAATGGAGAAGATATAATTCCGAGAATAATCCATCCAAGGTTATTGCTGATCCATCATTAATCAATCCGGGTCTCGACAATTCAGTGATTGATGTGAGTGCGGTTAATATTGAAGAAAATGGAAAACGTACACCAGTTCCATACGTTCTTCCTCCAGGAATTGTCCGAGAGATTGATTTTACGAACTTCAGAGGAGAATCCCGTCAGAATGAACAGTCGCTGTCCTTAAGTGTTAGAAATTTGCGGGATGGATACGGGCGTGCTGCATTCAGAACTACTATGAATGATTTCCGCTCCTATAAGCGTCTGGAAATGTTTATTCACGCTGAAGGAGATCAGTTGAGGGATAATGACCTTCGGGCTTTCCTGAGGGTTGGTACCGATAATCAGGATAATTATTATGATTATGAAATTCCATTAAAAGTCACTAGTCCGGGAACCAGTGCCCCGAGTCTGATTTGGCCCGATCAGAACAAAATGGATGTGGAACTGAGATTATTTTTGGAGGCAAAAGCAGCGCGTAATAAGGCCGTTTTTAACGGACAGCCTTGGCCGATTAATCGCCCCTATATTTATCAGGATGGACAGAATAGAATCACTATAAAAGGGCAGCCCGATCTTAGTAAAGTGCGGGTTTATATGCTCGGTGTTCGCAATCCATTGAGAAATTTAGCAAGCCCGGCTTTGGATGACGGACTCGATAAATCAGCTCAAATTTGGTTTAATGAAATGCGGCTCACCGATTTTGATGAGCGCGGCGGATGGGCTGCAACTACCAGAATGAATGCTAAACTGGCGGATTTCGCAGATGTTACCATTTCAGGTAGCAAAAGTACCTTTGGTTTCGGTTCTATTGAACGCAGGGTAAGTGAGCGAAACCGTGAAGATGATATGCTCTTCGATCTTTCCGGAAATGTGGAACTTGGTAAATTTTTCCCTGAACGTACCGGAATAAAAGTGCCCATGTTTGTGAACTTCTCACAGCAGATAGCATCACCTCAGTATGACCCAAGAATTATGGATACTGAGTTTAAAACTACTCTCCAAAATTCTTCCAAAGAAGTTCGGGACTCACTGAAATTCATTACTGAGGATTTTACAGCGAGGAAGAGTATCAACTTTACCGATGTCCGTAAGATTAAAACCAACCCTGAAAGTAAAACACACCTTTGGGATATTGAAAATCTTAGTGCCAGCTATGCATTCAATGAGTTTAATCACCGCGATTTCATAAATGAAAATACCATACAAAAGACCTATCGTGCTGGTTTACAGTATAATTATTCGAAACAAGCCAAAAACATTGCTCCATTCGAGAAACTAATCAAATCGAAAAGCCTTTCATTAATCAGGGACTTTAATTTCAGCCTTTTACCTTCACTTCTAAATTTTCGGATAGATGTTGACCGTTTATATTCAGAGAATTCATTGCGGGATAATGACCCCAATAACTTCCTCCCAATCATTACCAATTTTAATAAGAATTTCCAGATGTCGCAGCTCTATGGCATCAGCTGGAACCTGACACGGTCCATGCAGATAGATTTCAATGCAACAAATTACTCTATAATTGATGAGCCTGAAGGTCGAATCAACGGACTAAAACGGGATACACTTTGGCAAAACCTCATGAAATTGGGTCGAACCACAGATTACGGTCATACCATGAACTTGACCTATAATGTTCCCATCAATAAAATACCGGGATTAGACTGGATAACACTCGCAGCCCGTTATGGTTCAGGTTTTAACTGGCAGACAGAACCATTGTTAACAATGAATGACCCAAGGATTAATGTGGGAAATACAATTCAGAATTCACGTACCATCCAGCTTAACCCTACCCTAAGTATGGTTGCTTTGTATAATAAATTTGGCTTTGTT
>JBDNGV010000273.1:0-6034 GCA_041689125.1 Daejeonella sp. | reverse complement strand
TAAGGTTCACTCATATCCGGAAAACGTGGACCGAGATTTTCAGCATTTCTGCCGCGCAAAGGATTATCACTCTGCATATTGATATGATCATGAATAATCATCAAATCTCCCTTGCGGTATTCAGGGTTCAAGGCACCACTTGCATTCGAAACGAACAAGTTCTTTATCCCAAGCATTCTCATTACCCGAACAGGAAAAGTGATTTGTTTCATATCATAACCTTCGTAATAATGGAGACGGCCCTGCATGGCGACTACCTTTTTTCCTCCAAGCATCCCAAAAATCAGCTTACCGGAATGGAACTCGAGCGTAGAAATCGGAAAATCCGGAATATTAGAGTACATCAAACTATGTTGAATCTCAATATCCTGTACCAATCCACCCAAACCGGTACCTAAAATAATACCAATTTCAGGTTCAAATTCAGCAATTCTTTTTTTAATGTATTCAGTTGTTGCCTGCAGATTTTGATGCATAATCTTCTATTAATTTATTAAATCTTGTCTTTTCCGGTTCCTTAAACTCTGCTTCAACAGGCAGATAATATATAGCTAAGGCTTTTAATTGTTCTCTAATACCTGAACCATCTAATCGCTGAGCATCTTTTTCTGTGGTGATGATCAAATTATCATCTCCGCTAAGCTTATTGAATGCATTTACAAGTTTAGTGATATTTTTGTCGCTGAACTGATGATGATCTGGATATTGATGATGAATCAGTTCAGAACCATAAGAGGAAAGTTCTGTAAGCAATGGAGCTGCATTGGCAATTCCTGTCAATAACACGACTTTACTTTTTTCATTTAGGGACTTTAGACTGCGTTCAATAGTTATTCCATTTAATGACTTTAAATTCCCATACTTCAGAAATGAAAAGAATACGTTATTAGTACGCAATCTGCTAATTATTGAATTTTGCTGATCCATGTCCAATTTTTCAGGACACTTTGTGACTACGACTATATCGGCACGGTCAATGCCCCACACAGGCTCCCTAAGGTCACCGGTGGGTAGCAGCCATTGCTGTTTAAACAAAGTACTGTATTCAAAAAGCAGAATACTTAATCCCGGTTTCACGGCACGGTGTTGAAAAGCATCGTCCAAAATGATCAGTTCATGGTCCTGTGCTAAGCGGAGAATTCCTTCGGCTCGTTTCTCACACACAGCCACGGTAATATCATGGAACTTACGTTTAAACTGAAGTGGTTCATCACCGGACTCTGAGCTTGAAGAATCTGCCTCTATAGATCTAAAACCTGAAGTTGAGCGGCCATATCCCCTACTCAGTGTCGCTAACTTATACTTATCTTTTAATAAACGGATCAGGTATTCGGCCATCGGACTTTTACCGGAGCCACCAACAGACAGATTTCCGATGGAGATAACAGGCAGATTAAAACTCTGCGACTTGAGCAGGCCGAGATCATAAGCCAGATTACGCAGAACCACCACGAAGCCGTAGCCGATAGAAAAAGGGAATAAGAGCAGTCGAAGTATTTTCATTTTCTGATGCTGACAAAAATACAATTTGATTTCAAGCTTATATTTATTGATATTGATTAAATGAAGAAAGTGTATGCGTAAAAGCAAACAACCCGAACTGAATTACATCACATTTTAATATTTTTAAAATTAGAAACAAAATATCCTCCCATGAGAATGAATAAATTAAGTTGCCTACTTGTTTTGCTTTTACTAAGTACGTGGAACGTTGAGGCACAAGTTAAAGTCGATAAGCGTTTAAACAAGGAATTGCAAAATTTGGTTCAGGGTTTTGGAGGTACTGTTGGCATATTTGTTCAGAACCTGAAAACCGGCCGATATGCAGAAATTCAGGCCGATACCATTTTTCCCACTGCGAGCATGATCAAAGTCCCAATTATGTGCGGAATATTTGATAAAATCGAAAAAGGGGAGCTTTCCTATCATCAGGAATTAATTTACCGGGATAGTCTTTTCTATGCCGGAGAAGATATTCTGGGATCATTTAAAGACGGTGAAAAGATTAAACTCAGCAAGGTTCAGATGCTCAGCATCACTACCAGCGACAATACAGGCAGCCTTTGGCTTCAGAAACTAGTAGGTGGAGAACACATAAACACTTGGCTTGCTGCCAATGGTTTTGAGCATACTCGCATGAATTCGAGAACGGCCGGCAGGCAAGGCGACTTGAAAAAATACGGCTGGGGTCAAACAAGCCCACGGGAGATGGCAATAATGTTGAAAATGATTCATCAGGGAAAAGCGGTAAGTCCGGCTGCCAGTGAACGCATGTACCGCAATCTGGTAAGAATCTATTGGGATGCTGAAGCACTTTCACAGATTCCACCTTACATCCAAGCCGCATCCAAACAAGGTGCTGTCGACCAATCACGTTCAGAGGTCGTTCTGGTCAATGCGCCGCATGGTGATTATTTGTTTTGCATTGCCACTAAAAATCAAAAAGATACGAGTTGGAACATTGATAACGAGGGTTATCGTTTAATCAGAAGCCTTTCGAAGCTTTTATGGAATTATTATGAGCCTAAATCTGAGTGGAAGCCGGCAGAAGGAATGGAAAAGTACGGGGATTAGAATGTTTATTTGGACAGGGATATTAGGACAATTTCATTTTTAATAAATAGGTATTGTGAACAGAACCCTTCCTTCTGATCTCGTAAAAAAAAATATTGAAAAAAGGATATTGATTTGGAAAGCAATAACTGTAATTCTTTGGCTCCGGCAGCCGGGCTCTGCGCTGTAGTTTTGACTATCAGATTCCAGTTAAATAACAAAGTTACGAGTAGCCAAAAGCTGTCGCTCCGATCCCGTTTAGATGGCAGGAGCTGTGCTTGTGGTAATGTTGGTTGAATATAGCTAAGGTCAAACGCCTCGGCAATAAAAAAAGGCGAGTTGCCCCGCCTTAAATGTTTTCACAACGGAATAATCCTTATTGTGATTTGCTTTCAAGATCAAAGTAAAAGTATTGACCTTATATTTCCAAATATAAAAAACAGCAATTATGAAGAAGGTTCTAGAACTTGACTTGGGAACGAATTCAATTGGGTGGGCACTGATCGAACAGGATTAGGAGAATAAAAAAGGAAATATATTAGCTGCAGGTAGCCGCATAATACCCGTGTCTCAGGATACTTTAGGAAAATTTGATAGTGGGCAATCTATTTCACAAACCGCTGAAAGAACAGGTTTTCGTGGAATCGGAAAGGATTAACAAATACAGAAATAATAAATAGCTACAAAATTTTCGGTTTAAAATCCGGCATATATTACAGTATAACTATTTTATATGTATTCGCATTCATTATAAAGTAACCATACCTTGATTCTAATATCCATAAATTTTCACTTTGGTATCGTCAAGTTGCTTTCTGAAAATTCGATTACGGATAGCTCTTTCTTCAAGCAAATCTACTTGTCTTTTCAAAATAGCCTCAAGTTTTGATTTCAAATTGAAATAGAGGTCTGTGTACTTAAAAGGGTCTTTTTCGTCAAAATAAACAACTAGGTCAATATCTGATGATTCATTAAAATCTTCTCTCGTTACCGATCCAAAAGCAAATAGAGACTTCACCTTACTTGTTTTGCAAAGTTCTTGAATCAATTCTATTTGAGATTTGTCGATTTTCATACTCAAATGTAGCTTTTTACTACTATTTCGCCAAATTGGTATTGGCCATAACGGCAGTTGTTTAAAACTTCGTTCGGCATCTTACCGGTGTATTCCCCCAGATCCGGAATACGGCCAATCCAGTTTTTAAACGTTTTTCAGGACACACCGTATTCTGGTTGTGGTAAATATCATTAAATCAAAGAATGAAAGCAAATCACAACAGGAAGCGTGTGGATATTGAGCATAAGGCTGTTTTTGATAGCAAGCCCTCCTTCCGGAATATTCATACTTTGGAGAGGCGTATGTATTAAGAGTGCAATTCAGGGATTTTTTTGCAATTCATGGCTTAATTTTAACAAAAAAACTGGTGTATGAAAACTCCTCGATTGTTCATCTATACCTCCGACCTCATGATGATTAATGGCAAGAGCGAAAAAACATGCAGGCGGCTTTTGCAGAAAATGAAAGAACATTTCGGAGTGGAAAAACGGCAAGATCTAACCTATTTTCAGGTTTGTGAATTTCTTGGAATTCCGGTCGACCAGTTCCTTCCATATATCAGTATGTTTCCTTTTCTTATTATGCCCTAAAACGTAATCATTGCGATTTATAAAGGCGAACAGTCATCCCTCCCAGCGCAATGCAACTGGAAGTCCAGGAACTTTTCTCTGAAGCAGTTCTTTATGCAAAATCAGTGATTGCTGATGAAGCAAAAAAGGCCATTTACAAGGCCAAAGCGAAAGCCAATCAATCAGCGTATAATCTTGCCCTATCTGATTTTTGCAGAGCACCCGAAATTAAAAAGTATAATATTTCGGAGTATGCAGGTCAGGTGGGTAATGAAATCAGTATCCGTGTCTTGGACGATTTTAAAGTAGATTGGGTTAAGCTACTTATTAAAGATAGTGCAGACAGCACAATTGAAGAAGGTTTAGCTGTGCTTTCGGCCAATAAAGCAGACTGGATTTATACGGCTACTGCCATCAATCCAAGCCTTGCAGGCAGCAAACTCATCATCAGTGCTGCGGATCTGCCAGGCAATATCAGTACGCTAGAAGTGATTCTTTAGAATTTGTTCCCAACAATGGCAAAATTTGCCTTGAAAGAGACCTCCGGGTCTCTTTCTTTGTTTAAAAGTTCCCGCTAGCCTAAAATCCAATAGATTTACTTATTCTATAAATATGTTTTATATTTGTATAACATAAATATGTTATATGGCAACTTTTACAAGCTCCCTTCCCGAAGAGCTCCTTCGTCTACTAGAAGAAAAAGCAAAAGAACTTTCATTGCCCAAAAATAAGCTGATCGAACAAGCACTCCGGCTTTACCTCGATCATCTTAATCGGGCTGCTTATATACGTTCGTATAAGGAAATGGCTGTAGATGCCGATTTACTGATAATAGCCGAAGAAGGCATTTCGGATTATTTCAAGCAACTGGAAGATGAAGCAGGGTGAGCTTTGGTATGCCGATCTTAATCCTGTTAAAGGGAGCGAACAATCGGGAACTCGCCCGGTGGTGATTGTGAGTGGAAATCTTGCAAACACCTATTTAAAGACAGTGATATGCTGCCCTCTTACTACTAAGATCAAACGATATAAAGGCAATGTAATACTGATACCCGATGCATCGAATAAGCTGCCTGAACTGTCGGAAATACTCACCTTTCATATTCGCTCTGTTGCTAAAGAGCGCCTAGTTCGTAAAATAGGGATAATATCCGCTGTTGAACTGGAGCAAATCAAAAACGGCTTTGACGATATCTGGAGATATTAGTGCTTTGTTCTATTTTGTTATAAAAAGCATTATTTCAAAGAATGAAAGCAAATCACACTTAATAATTATATTTGTGAAAGCGTATTGAAATGCGCTGCGTTGCTAACGCAGTTCACCATTTTTTAACGCTTTTTTTGTTAACCGGGTTAGCTATTGAAAAGCTATACCAACCTAAACAGATTCCTCTTCGTGCCTCATTCGGAATGACGATAATACTAGGTTCGAAATTCGCGCCTACAAAGACAAAATATAATTGACAATATTCCAACCACGCATGTCTTTGCGAGGGGTAATTTATTTCATACAAATCAATATATTGACAGTGAACAAAAAGCTTTTCTTGCAATGAGAATTGCTTGGAGATGATGGTATTTTTAACCTTTAATATACATCTTCAATAACATATTTCGTTTCGTTAAATTGAAACGAGCTTCCTTTTTTAAGTCCTTTCATACTTGCATAAATAGGCGCTTTAGTGGAAATGCCAAAAAATATTTCACCATCTACTTCAACTTTTTCGCTGGATACACCAATGAAAAATGTTAACTGATCAGTAACAATAACAGAACCGGGTTCAACTTGGGTACTTTCTACAGTCACGTCTATGGAATTCAGGTATACTAATTCCTCCTGAGCAAAAACAAGTTC
>JBDNGV010000272.1:0-2295 GCA_041689125.1 Daejeonella sp. | reverse complement strand
TATACCAAAATAGCGCTTCAGTTCAAGATGTGTCCAGTGATACAGAGGGTTTCGCAATGTGTAAGGTACAGTTGCAGCCCATTGTTCAAACTTTTCCCAATCTGATTTTGAACCAGTGCAATAACTTTCATCAATACCATTGGTTCGCATAGCCCACCACTTATAATGATCACCATGAAGCCATTCTTGTGTTATATTCTTAAATTGCAGATTTGCTGCTATCTGATCCGGAGGCAGATGATTATGATAATCAATTACAGGCATCATTTCCGCAAAATCATGATAAAGTGCCTGCGCAGTTTTAATCTGCAGCAGGAAATTCTCATCTAAGAATGGTTTCATTTACTTTAATGTTCATTTTAAAACTTAAAAGCCAAATGAAGACCTGATGGCCGGCATTAAGCTCCCGTAATTTAAAAAATATTAATTAAAGCGAAATTCCTCTTTTCCAGGGAATAAAGTCATTCTGCCTGTGACGCACCGCAGCAACCTCGGTTTCGCCGCTGGCAACAGAAATTACATATTCAAGAATCCGCTCGCCCGCTTCTGGTATTGTTTCTTCTCCTTCAATAATAAGACCTGTATTCAGGTCCATTATATCCCTCATCCGATTAAATAAATCGGTATTTGTTGCTATTTTCACCACCGGAGCTATCGGGTTTCCTGTCGGTGTGCCCAGTCCTGTAGTAAACAGCACAATATTTGCTCCTGAAGCCACCTCTGCTGTTGTAGATTCAACATCATTCCCGGGAGTGCATAAGAGATTCAGCCCTGGTCGTGAAACTTTTTCAGGATAATCCAGCACAGCAACTATTGGCGATGTACCTCCTTTCTTTGCGGCACCTGCCGATTTGATCGCATCTGTAATGAGACCATCTTTAATGTTCCCCGGAGAAGGGTTCATATCAAAGCCGGACCCGGCTGCAATAGCCTGCTTGTTATAGCTTTTCATCAGGTTTAAAAATCGATCTGCCACTTCCTCAGTGACACAACGGTCACTAAGGTCCTGTTCAACACCACAAAGCTCAGGAAATTCGGAAAGTATAACAGAGCCCCCCAGGGCGACGATCAGGTCAGAGGTATAACCTATTGCAGGATTTGCTGATATTCCTGAGAATCCGTCAGATCCACCGCACTCAAGTCCTATACAAAGCTTACTCAATGGCGCAGGCTGACGTACATATCTGTTAGCCTGCATCAAACCGGCCAGGGTCTGCCTGATTGATAAGGAAAACAAATCAGCTTCTGTACCGACCTGCTGTTGTTCAAGTATATAAAGAGGCTTATCAAAGGAGGCACTACGCTTAGCAATTTCAACCTGTAACATAGGCACTTGTGCATTTTGGCAGCCAAGGCTCAGAATTGTTGCCCCTGCTACATTGGGATGTGTGATATAACCTGCCAGAAGTCCGCAAAGTGTTATTGCATCTGCGCGGGTACCACCGCAGCCTCCGTTATGCACCAGAAATTTAATTCCGTCAACATTCGGAAATATACGTTCCTGATTTTCCTCGGGCGTTTCAAAATATGAGGAAGTATTCAGGAGCGCATCCTCATCCTTCCCGTCCCGGATCAAACCGATCAGTTTTACAACATCTTCCTGGTATTTTTTCTTTCTTCCGTATCCCAAGGGTGTTACAAGAGCTTCCTCTAACACATCAATATTCCTGTTCTCACAGAAAACCATGGGTATAACAAGCCAGTAATTCGCTGTACCAACACTTCCGTCAGATCGGTGAAAACCATTGAAAGTCTTTGTGCTGAATTTGGAAACATCAGGCACTTTCCATGAAGTTTTTCTCGCGCCGGTTTCAAAATTAGTAGCTGCATGCTTCACATTTTCAGTACTAATCAGTGCTCCTTTGGCAAGTTCCGTTTGCGAAATACCTACCAGAACACCATACATGATTATGCGCCCTCCCTTGGGTACCAGGGCATCAGTAAATTTATGCTTCGCCTTTACATCATCCTGAAGGATAATCTCTGCACCTTCATATGTGATAAACTCACCCTTTACAAGATTGTTCAGAGCCACGATCACGTTATCCTCAGGATGTACCTTCAAAATATTTTGTTTCATAAAACTGGAAGACTTTTATTTATTTGTTTAATTGCTTCTTTTAGGCCCATTTTTTCAATCTTTCTAAGATGATTTTTTACCGAATTAACAAAGCCGGGTAATTGAGACAGGTCTGTTTTCCATAGTTCTGAATTCGAAAGCGCAAGAGTTATCAGCTCATCTGCATCGTAATCCGACCAGAGCCCTGAATAATATTTCGCCTGCTCATCTTCTAT
>JBDNGV010000271.1:0-7841 GCA_041689125.1 Daejeonella sp. | reverse complement strand
CTGCAGTAGTTGTGGCGACAGAGTGTCCGGAATTTAAAAGTATAAAAATAGATTCATTTGCAACTCAAAGTTATGTTTTAGACCCTAACGGGTTTTTGGGGTTCAGTTTTGATTCAGGTAACATCAAATATTTGTCAATAGGAAAATCATTATGAAGCTATTAAATAAATGTGCGATTATTACTGGTGGTAATCAAGGGTTTGGACTCGCCGTAGCTGAAGCGTTTCTAGAGGCTGGAGCGAATGTTATCATTTGTGCAAGGAATCAGCAGAAATTAAATGAAACGGGTGAGTATTTAAGGTCTAAAATCATGGAAACCTCGAGGTTAATTTGTGTACAAGCTGATATCTCAAAAATTGAAGATAATAAAAAACTTGTTGAGGTAGCTCAAATAAATTTTGGAGGAGTTGATATCCTAGTTGCCAATGCTGGAGTTTATGGCCCAAAAGGTAGGCTTGATGATACGGATTGGAATGAATGGAGTGAGGCAATTGATATCAACCTTAAAGGAACTGTTTTATCTTGTAAAGCTGTGATACCGGCAATGAAATTAAAAGGGGTGGGAAAGATTATTATATTGTCAGGAGGAGGAGCTACTAAGCCGATGCCTTACTTAAGTGCATATGCAGTATCTAAAGCTGCAATTGTAAGATTCGCTGAGACTCTAGCCGGAGAACTCAGTGAATTCAATATAGATGTAAATGCAATTGCTCCAGGAGCCTTAAACACAAGACTACTTGATGAGATATTAGAATCTGGTCCTGAAAAAGTTGGTGAGGCTTTTTATGAGCAGTCACTTAAGCAGAAGGAAACTGGAGGTTCGCCTTTAAGTAAAGGAACTGAACTGTGTGTGTATCTAGCGACTAGTGAGAGTGATGGCTTGACTGGTAGGTTGATAAGCGCAATTTGGGATCCGTGGGAAAAATTCGCTTCATATAAAGAACAAATTAGCAAAACTGACATTTACACCTTGCGTAGAATTGTCCCCGAAGACAGGGGCTTAAATTGGGAATAATTATGATGAATGTTGGAATTTTAGGTTGTGGTCTAATTGGCCATAAACGTGCCCATTCGATAAAAAATGCTCGCGTTATTGCATGCGCAGATATTGATAGTGAAAGAGCTAAGCTTTTTGCAGAAAAGTTCAAAGGTGTCACAGCATACAACAGCGCAGAAGAGTTGTTTGAAAATTCAAGTTGTGAGATTATTATTATTGCGACACCGCATAATTCACTACCTGAACTGATAAAAAAAGGTTTAGAACATAAAAGGCATATTCTTGTAGAAAAGCCTGCAGCTAGGTTTGCTTCCGAGTTAATGGATTTACAGCCACTCGCAAACAAATATAATTTGAAGGTAAGGGTAGGATTCAACCATCGATATCACCGGGCATTTCAGAAGGCAAAGGAAATCGTTGATTCTGGGGCACTAGGAGATCTAATGTTTATTCGAGCGAGATACGGACATGGAGGAAGGATTGGCTATAACAAAGAATGGAGAGCAATACCCGCATTATCAGGAGGAGGTGAGTTAATTGATCAGGGATCTCATCTAATAGACCTGAGCAGAATGTTCTTGGGTAATTTCACTTATTGCCATGGGATAGCATCAAATTTTTACTGGGACATGCCTGTGGATGATAATGCATTTATGACTTTAAAAACGAATAATGATCAAATTGCTTTTCTTCAGGTTAGTTGCACAGAATGGAAAAATACATTTAGTTTTGAGCTTTATGGAAAAGATGGGAAACTCGATATTTCCGGATTGGGAGGAAGCTATGGCGTTGAAAAGCTTTCATACTTTAAAATGTTACCTCAAATGGGCCCTCCTGAAACAACAATATGGGAATATCCGATGGCTGATGACTCATGGGAAGTAGAATTCACAGAATTTTTGGAAGACATAGAACTTAATCGAAATCCTTCTCCAGGCCTTATTGATGCAATTGAAAATTTGAAAATTATAAATAAAGTTTATTTAGATTCAGGATATGATTATAACACGTAGTCCGCTTAGGATATCAATTGGGGGTGGAGGAACAGACCTTCCATCTTATTACCGTGACTATGGTGGCTTTTTAATTTCTGCTGCCATTGACAAATATGTCTATGTAACTATCACAAGGCCGTTCTCGCCGGGCATTTACTTGAAATATTCAAGTATTGAACATGTGGATACCGTTGATCAGGTTCAGCATAAAATTATTCGCGAGGCATTAAGAATATTTGATCATAAAGTTCCGCAGATTGAGATTACCACTCTAGCAGATATTCCCGCAGGGACAGGTCTAGGGTCTTCAGGGAGCTTCACTACAGCTCTGGTCAAAGCTCTGCACACCCATCATAAGGATATGCTACACACAGAAGAAATTGCTTCCATAGCTTGTGATATTGAGATAAATCGACTTGGAGAACCGATAGGTAAGCAAGATCAATATATAGCAGCATATGGAGGAATAACCTGTATTGACTTTAATAAAGACGACTCAGTTATTTGCAAGCCATTAGAAATAACGAGCGACACCCTATTTGATCTGGAAGATAATCTTTTATTATTTTTTACAGGGTTTTCTAGGAGTGCCAGTTCAATTCTTAAAGACCAAAAAGAGAAGTCGCAAGAGAATAATGCAGATATGCTTGCTAATCTGCATTATGTAAAGGAGATGGGTTATAGGAGTAAAGCAATGTTAGAAAATGGGAAAGTAAGTGATTTTGGAGTGCTAATGCATGAGCATTGGGAAAATAAGAAGAAACGTTCTGGTGGTATGAGTAATCCTCAAATAGATGAATGGTATGAACTTGGATTGAAAAATGGTGCTATAGGAGGCAAACTTGTTGGTGCAGGAGGGGGAGGATTTCTGTTATTTTATGCTGAAGACAGAAATCAATTAAGGCATGCTATGAAGCATGCCGGTCTGGAAGAGGTTAGATTTAAATTCGATTACGAAGGTACTAAAGTGTTGTTCTCTTAATGATTCCGATTTTTGTCCTTGCTGGTGGTTTGGCCACAAGGCTTAGACCAGTTACATTAACTATTCCAAAGTCAATAATCACAATTAATGACAAGCCTTTCGTTATTCATCAGTTAGAATTATTTGAAAGAAAAAATATATCCCGGATTCACTTTTGCCTTGGTTTTTTAGGAGAGATGGTTGAGGAAATTGTAAAAAAAAGCGGCTTTTGTGATAAAATGGAAATAACTTTTTCGTATGATGGTGAAAAGCAATTAGGAACAGGGGGTGCAATACTAAATAGTATGAGACAATTACCGGATTTTTTTTTTATAACCTACGGTGACTCTTATCTAGATATTAACTATTTAAATGTTTACGATTTCTTTGAGAAAAAAAAAAAAAATGAGCAGAGTTGCCTCATGACGATTTTAAAAAATGATGGGCTGTGGGACACAAGTAATGTTATTTATGAGGACAATAAACTACTACTTTATTCTAAACAGGAAAAAAGTAGCAGGATGAACTGGATCGATTATGGCCTAGGGATTTTAACCAAAAAAATTTTCGATAGTTTCGAAAAAGAAATTATATTTGACCTCTCGATTATTTATACCAAACTTTCTCTTGAAAATAATCTTTTAGGTTATCCTGTAGATAAACGTTTTTACGAGATTGGTTCTTTTAGTGGTATAACTGATTTTTCAAACTATTTAAAAAACAATTTATGAGCTTATATGCACGCCAACATCTTGATGAAACTATTAAAATAGTCGAGTTGTTAAATATAGACGATATAGAAAAAATGGCCGATATTTTGGCCTCTGTTAGATCATCTAATGGTCGGGTATTTTTTCTAGGTGTCGGGGGTAGTGCAGGAAATGCCTCACATGCTGTAAATGATTTTCGTAAAATTGTTGGGATTGAATGTTATGCTCCAACTGATAATGTATCTGAACTAACAGCAAGAACCAATGATGATGGTTGGGAAAGCGTTTTTGCTGAATGGTTGAAAATAAGCAAGTTAAACTCAGCTGACGCCATATTCATATTTTCAGTAGGAGGAGGAAACCTTGAGAAAAATATCAGCCCTAATTTAGTTAGAGCTTTACAATTGGCAAAAAGCGTTAATGCAAAAATACTTGGGATTGTCGGTCGTGATGGTGGTTATACAGCTACTGTTGCAGATGCAGTTGTTATTGTCCCAGTGGTTAATAATGACACGATTACTCCCCATTCGGAAGCTTTTCAAGCTGTGATCTGGCATCTACTCGTTTCACATCCAAAGTTAAAAGCGAGTCAAACTAAATGGGAATCAACAGCGAAGTAAAAACTAAAGCAGTTTTCTTGGATCGTGATGGAGTGGTCAATCAAGTAGTTATTTTAGAAGGCAAACCATTCCCCCCTGATAATTTAAAAGAGTTAGTTATACTTCCTGGCGTCATAACAGGAATTAAAATTTTAAAAAAAAATGGTTTCAGGGTGTTTATTATCACAAACCAACCTGATGTTGCCAGAGGAAAAACACCCATT
This sequence comes from Daejeonella sp., assembly GCA_041689125.1. Taxonomy (GTDB): domain Bacteria; phylum Bacteroidota; class Bacteroidia; order Sphingobacteriales; family Sphingobacteriaceae; genus Daejeonella. The sequence continues at coordinate 3,355 of JBDNGV010000271.1, read as the reverse complement.
TCAATTGTTGAGGAAATAAACTCCTTTTTAACATCAACATTGGATATTGATGAAATATTCTGTTGCTTTCATGATAGCAATGACAATTGTTCATGTCGTAAACCCAAACCCGGGATGATTTTGGATGCTGCGACCAAATGGAATATTGATCTTCATAGTTCTTATATGATTGGTGATAGATGGCGTGATATCGACTGTGCTAAAGCAGCTGGAGTAAGCTCAATACTCCTAAAATATGACTATGATGAAAAGGTGAGTATACCTGATTTTGAAGGTACGAATTTTGAAGATGCAATTAATTATATTTTAACCAAATAATATCACAAATTTATGTCTAGAGTCGATTCACTTTCCGTTCAAATCTTTGCTGACGGCGCAGATAAGATAGGTATGTTAGAGATGTATAACAAGCCATTTATTAAAGGCTTAACAACGAACCCTACCTTAATGAAAAAGGTTGGAATTAAAGACTACGAAGCGTTTGCTAAAGACATTCTTAGCACCGTAACTGATAAGTCAATTTCCTTTGAAGTTTTCTCTGATGAACTGGATGAAATGGAAAGACAGGCAAAAAAGATTGCAACGTGGGGTGAAAACGTTTATGTTAAGATTCCTGTGACAAATACAAAAGGAATTCCTACTTATTCACTCATCAAAACACTTGCCGATCAAGGGATAAAAGTGAATGTAACTGCTATTATGACTCTAACACAGGTTCGGGATGTAGTATTAAGTTTGAACAATTCAGTTCCATCATATGTATCTGTTTTTGCGGGTCGTATAGCTGATACCGGAATAGACCCTGTGCCGTTGATGTCTGCTGCTGTTCAGATAACCAGTATGAATGAAAAGGCCGAAGTTATTTGGGCTAGCCCGAGAGAATTATTAAACATTTTCCAGGCAGATGAGATTGGTTGTCAAGTAATAACTGTAACAAATGATATTTTGAAAAAATTAGAGCTTGTTGATTATGACTTGAGCGAATACTCTTTGGATACGGTTAAAATGTTTTATAATGACGCAGTTAATGCAGGGTTTAAGTTGTAATATACTTCCGTTTCAATAGGTTGGAGTAAAACACTCTGTATATGTTATAGATTGGATAGTAAAGTAATTTCTTGAAAGAAAATCCTCGGGTGTAATTATATTGTTTGAATAAATATATATAAAGCCTTGCCGATTTTGTTTCAAGAATTCCTTTTTGGTATTGAGATAAGGCTTCAATATTAGACTTTGCAATATAATCGAAAGTAGTATTGGTCAAACTTTTTCCAGTAATTCTGTAAAGTAGTTGATAACTATTGGTGTTTTTAAATTTTCCAAGCTTCATCATTCTTAACCATAGGTCATAATCTTCAGCTGCTTTTACTGGATTATAGTAACCCGCCTTTATTACCGATTGCCTATCTAAAAGCACACCAGGCTGATTAATTGAGTTTTTAAGACGAAGGAGTTGCTTTTTAATTTGAAGATCTGAAGTTGGAGAATGGGTTTGATTCTTTATATTAAAATTGCTATCGGTGATTAATATATTTTCTCCTAATAAAATTATGTTTTCCTCTAAACTTTGAATTTTGTTTTGTAAAAAATTTGGCAATAATATATCATCTGAATCGAAACGAATTATATATTTACTAGTAGCTAGATCTATGCCTAAGTTTAGACAAGGAACTAAACCAAGCCTTTCTCTATTTTTAACGATTCTGATTCTATTGTCAGCTATACTTTCAACAAGACTAATGCTATTATCCGTACTATTGTCATCTATATAAAGAATATTAAAGTTTGAATAAGTTTGATTTAATATACTTCTTATGGTAATCAGAATAAAAGTGCCTGGATTATAGGCAGTAATAAGAAAAGTATAGTCAGACGACATATTGAATTGAGATTAATATAATAATGAGAAATAATTGAGAACAATTTTACGGATACTTTAATTAATAATAATAAAAAATGTTTAGAGATAAAATTTTATTAATCACAGGAGGTACAGGCTCATTTGGGAATGCTGTTCTAAATAAATTTCTGCACACGGATATTAAAGAAATACGCATTTTCAGCCGTGATGAAAAAAAACAAGATGATATGCGTAATCTTTTACAAAGTGATAAAGTTAAATTTTACATAGGCGATGTTCGTGATAAAGATAGCTTAGATTATGCTATGAGTGGGGCAGATTATGTTTTTCATGCAGCAGCTTTGAAACAGGTACCATCTTGTGAGTTCTACCCTATGGAGGCTGTTAAAACAAATATTCTAGGTACTGATAACGTAATAAACAAGGCTATACAGCATAAGGTCAAGAAAGTTATATGTTTAAGTACCGATAAAGCTGTTTATCCAATTAATGCAATGGGTATTTCGAAGTCAATGATGGAGAAAATTGCTGTATCGAAATCTAGAATTAGCTCTGATACCATGATTGCCTGTACAAGGTATGGTAATGTAATGGCAAGTAGGGGCTCAGTGATCCCCTTGTTTGTTTCTCAAATTAAGCAGGGAAAAGATTTAACAGTGACGGATCCTAATATGACCCGATTTATGATGACATTGGAAGATGCTGTTGAACTGGTTTTATTTGCCTTTAATAAAGGTAAAGGGGGGGAAATATTTGTTCAGAAAGCTCCTGCTTCTACAATTGAACAACTTGCTCTTGTATTAATTAAAATTTTCCATAGCAAGAGTAAGATTAGGTCAATTGGTACACGACATGGTGAAAAGCTTTATGAGACTTTACTTACTAGAGAAGAGTTTACAAAGGCTGATGATCTTGGGGAATATTACCGTATTATGCCTGATGACAGAGATCTAAATTACAACCAGTATTTTTCTGACGGTGATGAAGCTATTGCTAAGATGGAAGATTACCATTCTCATAATACATATCGGCTTAATAATGAAGAACTAGAACAATTATTATTAAAACTAGATTTTATACAAGCGGAACTAAAGTCTTAATGAAAAAATTAAAGATTGCGACTGTAGTTGGGACTCGACCAGAGATTATTCGTTTAGCAGAGTGTATTAAGAAATGTGATGTCCTTTTCGACCATGTTTTAGTACATACAGGTCAGAATTATGACTATAACCTAAATGAAATTTTCTTTAAGGAACTCGAGATAAGAAAACCGGATTACTTTCTAAATGTGGCGGGCATACATTTAGGAGAGACAATTGGTAATATCATAGCTAGGACATACGAGGTTTTTACGGATGAAAAGCCGGATGGGATACTTGTCTTAGGGGATACTAATAGCGTTTTGTGTACAATTTCGGCCAAAAGATTAAAAATAGCGATTTTTCACATGGAAGCTGGTAACAGGTGTTTTGATCAAAATGTCCCTGAAGAGAT
>JBDNGV010000270.1:0-4253 GCA_041689125.1 Daejeonella sp. | reverse complement strand
GTGTTTATTACACGCTATGATGCAGAATTTGGAATTCAGAAGTAATTCCTGCATTATGCTTTTAGCTTTATCCTTTCAGCCTGTCAGCCTTTCAGCCTCTCACTGCTCAATAACCGTAACTTCAGAAAGTGCATTGAACAAATAAACTGCACCAGTTTTAATTTCTACGCAACGATAGCGTTTTCTGACCAATGCTTCCTTTCTGAACACCCTTCCGTCAGGCAAGGAGAAGAGGGCTTTGACAGGAAGTTTTTCGACAGAAATAATGTGGTCAGGTTTACTGTCGTATTGTTTCAGAATACGATAAAGTTTGAGATCAACGCAACTAGAAGCCGCCGGGTTTTCAAGGTAATATTGTATGGCATGATTAATATCCGGCGGGAAGACGGATTGCTCAAAGAAGGGCTTCATCATCCTTTTAAAATTATTCTTCCATTCTTGTCCGTGGGGCTTTGCTTTCCGCTTGTATTCATTCCAAGTCAATAAATGTGCAAATTCATGAACTGTGGTAATCAGGAAAGCATAGGGGTTGAGGTTATAGTTAACTGAGATCCGATGTCCGGCATTTTTAAATGGGTGGCGATAGTCGCCGTGTTTAGTACTCCGGTTTCTGGAGATCTTAAACTCACATTTAAAATAATCTATCCATCGCGCGATAACTGGTGCAGCGCCAGGTGGCAGGTAATTATTTAGAACAGTAATCTTATCCAATTTTATTTCAGAAGCTGGTATACAATCAGACTTGCAAGATAAGCCAAAGCGGTCATGTATGCAATTTGAATTGCGGGCCATCTCCAGCCTTTGGTTTCGCGGTAAACAACAGCAATGGTGCTGATACATTGCATTGAGAAGGCATAGAACATCATCAATGAGAAGGCTACGGCAGTAGTAAATACAGGTAATCCTGTTTCAGGATTCCGGGCAGAAGCCATTTTTTCACGTACGGATTCCAGGTGGGAATCGTCGCCCTCCACACTGTAAATGGTTGCCATTGTACCTACAAATACTTCACGTGCAGCAAAAGAGGTAATCAATGCGATACCGATCTTCCAGTCGAAGCCAAGAGGCCTGATCACCGGCTCAATAGATTTACCTAAAATTCCTGCATAGGAGTTTTCGAGTTTTTCGGAAGCAATAAGACGATCGATTTCTTTAGGTAAATACTGTTTTCTCACTGATATTTCGCCGTATTTACTGTCAATTTTATCAAAACGATCTGATGGTCCGTAGGATGAAAGCACCCATAAAATAATTGAAACTGCAATAATGACCTTTCCGGCTTCAATTACGAAGGCCTTTACACTGCGGTACATCGTCAAAAGCACATTATTCCAACGTGGCATTCGGTAAACCGGAAGTTCCATGATAAAGTATCCGCGTTCGCGGGCACGGATCATGTACTTCATTACCCAAGCTACCAAAATAGCACTCACAATACTTAAAAGATATAATGACATCAATGCCAGTCCCTGCATATTAATAAAACCCCATACCTTCTCATCAGGTACCACAAGCGAGATCAATAAAGTATAGACCGGGAGGCGAGCAGAGCAGGCGATCAGCGGGGTAACCATGATCGTGATCATCCGGTCTTTCCAGCTCTCAATATTCCGGGCACTCATGATCGAGGGTACGGCACAGGCAAATCCGCCGATCAATGGAACAATAGATTTACCGCTCAGACCCACCTTGCGCATGATTTTATCCATCATGAAAGTAACCCTCGACATGTACCCCGTATCCTCAAGAACGGAGATACAGGCAAATAATATTGCGATCTGCGGAATAAAAACAATAACACCGCTTAATCCAGCTAGTACACCATCAACCAAAAGATCGGTAAATACACCGGGAGGGAGGATCTGCAGACTCATTTCTGTTAACCAAAGGAACATATCCTCAATCAATGACATCGGATATTCAGACCAGGAAAATATGGCCTGAAAAATCATAAAAAGTATAGTGAAGAAAATTACGAAACCAAATATCTGATGAGTCAGAACTTTGTCGATTCGATTACTCATTGTCTCCTGTTTGGGATCAGAATATACTTTCACTGTATCGAAAAGTACATCATTAATGAAATTATAACGGGCAATTGTCTCCGCAGCCTGCGACTTTTGTGAATGAAAATTGAATTTTTTTATGAGCTCAGAGACCCTATTCTTCTCATGTTCAGATAGAAAATTCAGGTGTTCATACTGATGAGCAATCTGCAATGCTGTATATGGCCTATCTATCTTCAGCTCATCTTGAATCCTTTTAATTAGGTCGGGTGCTATACTTTCAACCTCAATGGATGGCAGTTGAAGGGGAATAGGACTATTGTTCAATATTGCTTGCTTCAGACGATCAATTCCTTCCAGCTTCCGAGCAGATATAGGAATAACCTGAACCCCAAGTTTTAAAGCCAGCTCATCAACAGAAATTTCAATTCCTGATCGATGAGCCAGATCCATCATATTCAGGGCGATAATCATGGGAATATTCAGATCTGCGACCTGAGAAAAAAGCAGTAAGTTTCTCTTTAGATTGGATGCATCTACAACAAAAATGATAAGATCAGGGTAGTTGGAACCTGATTTATCGCTAAGTGCATCCAACACTATACGCTCATCCCTGCTTTTGGGGTAAAAGCTATAGGTGCCAGGAAGATCTGTGATTTGCGCTGTACGCTGGTCGGGAAGTTTACAATATCCTGTCTTCTTTTCAACAGTCACTCCCGGGAAATTTCCGATTTTTTGATTTAAACCGGTTAAAACATTAAATAGTGTAGATTTTCCGGAATTAGGGTTACCAATTAATGCAATTTTTAAATCGCCGTCCACTCGGTGGTTATTGCATGATGATGGTTGAAGCTTCTTTTTTTCTCAGGGTTAACTGATATCCTGAAACTCTAATAGCCATTGGGTCACCAAGAGGAGCTAAACGCTCAACAACGATAGATTCACCCGGCAAACAACCCATTTCCATTAACTTAACGGACATTTCAAGATCAGTAAATTCTTTAATAATTCCTGTTTGCCCTGGTATTAATTGTGAAAGTTTCATATCCCTGTTTAAATCTGAATCAAAAATAATGCTTATTTGAATTAATTCCAAATAAGAAAATTGTTTTTGCAAAAAAATTAGTAATTATGGTTGAAGCGGTATTCCGGAAGGAGCATTAGATCGAATGAATTTTGGGCATTTGCAACCTTTTTTGAATACACTGCAGGAACTCAGGCTCAGAAAAACCAGCACAACAGTAATTTTAAAGCAGTTTTTCATTGAAGCGAACTCTATGTAAAAAAATATAGCTGAAGATTCCCATTCCAACGCCTGTCATATCCGCGAATAAATCCCACCATTCTGCTGACCTGTAAGTGAAAACCTCAAGCTGCAGGATCTCAATACCTGCACCTAATATTAGTGTGATACCCAGAATCTTTAGGATTGTCAGCGAGCGGTAGGAATAACTTGCCTGCTGTCTGATTTTTCCGTAAAATAAAAATACAGTTAAAACGAAGAAAAAGCCCGTATGGGCTAATTTATCGAATCCCTCAAAGAATGTAAAGCCAAGCTCATTTGAGCCAATCAGGGGCATCTCACAAATTACAACAACAAAAATTGCCCAAATAATAGAAAGATACTGATATCTTAATGTTCTTAGCATTAAACTCCAATCTGTATTTTGTAAGCTCCGGCAGACAATAATTCTTCGACCTGACTTGCATCCGTGAGCTCTATTTTAACCATCCAGCCATCGCCATAAGGATCACTGTTAACCAGTTCAGGCTTAGCATCGAGTTTTTTATTGATCTCAAGGACTTTGCCTGTCAATGGCATAAACAGATCTGAAACTGTTTTAACAGCTTCAACTGTACCAAATACCTCTTCGCGAGCGATTTCATTTCCTAATGTATTGATATCAACATATACAATATCACCAAGTTCGTGCTGTGCAAATTCAGTGATACCAATAAATGCATGATTACCTTCAATGCGTACCCATTCGTGATCTTTGGTGTATTTTAATTCTGCCGGAAAATTCATTTTGTTTTTTTTAGTTATTTGTTTCAAAAATACTTTAAGAATTGCAGACTTGCAATTCTTTATTTGCTGGCGCACGCGTGTCGCATGTGCCTCGCACGCGTGTCGCGTGTGCCTTAGTAATTCAATTTAATATAGAAAGTTCACGCGGCACGCGTGCGCTAGCAAAGATTTAGTATAGAATATAAAGCACACGCGGCACGCGTGCGCTAGCAAAGATT
>JBDNGV010000269.1:0-1382 GCA_041689125.1 Daejeonella sp. | reverse complement strand
GTTATTCAGCCTCATTGTGACGATATTCCAATTTTTGCCGGTGGAACGGTAGCCAAATTAATTGACGAAGGTTATACCGGATATCTGATCAGAACCACAAATGATGATGCCGCTGGAAGTGGAAAAAATTATGGTGAAGTAGTAGCAAATAATGAAGCTGATACTGAGGCTGTAGCCAGAGTTCTTGGACTTAAAAAGACCTACCACCTGAATTACAGGAATCATAATATGGATGAAAATAACATTCAGGAGATTAAAGCCAGAATGATCTTTTTAATCAGAATGCTAAAGATCGATACGGTTATTTGTTATGATCCATGGGCGCCGTATGAAAATAATCCGGATCATTATATAACCGGGCGAGCGGTTGAGGCAGCAATTGGTCCGGCAGGAAGTCGATTGGATTATCCAGAACAGATGGATCTTATGGATGCACATGGTGTTTCCGAAAAATATTTCTTTACCAGAAGAGGTCCACAGTACGTCAATAGAATTGTAGATATCTCCAATTACATTGATAAAAAAGTGGAATCAAATATGGTAAATGTAACTCAGGGTCCGGGCGGTAATAACGGTTCAAGACTCAGGAAGAAGCTCGCTGCACAGGGTAAAAGCCTTCCTATTCTTGGGGATGATGACAGGACTGCTGATTTTAATTATATCAAGCATTTCGTGCTGGACATGGAATCTCCTCTACTGAGATTTGCTCCTTCTGATAAAAAAATTGGTGAAAAATATGGCTTGGAATGGGCAGAAAGATTCCATTACATTGGACCAATTCATTCCAATCAGGATGATTATATTGCTAAAAATGCTGTCCCTCTTAAAAAATAAATTTAAGCAATGATTAAACTAAAATATCTTCTGCTCCTGGTTCTGTTTCTATGGAATTATTCAATATCGGCTCAACAAAGCAGTAAAGTCTATGGAATAATTATCAAAGGCGGGCATGTGATTGATCCCAAAAACAATATTGATGAAGTGCTGGACGTTGCCCTGAATGATGGCAGAATAGCATTAATTGCTAAAAATATTAATTCTGATCAGGCAACTCAGGTTATAGATGCTGCCGGAATGTATGTTGCACCGGGCTTAATTGATATTCATTCACGCCTGGGCTATACACTTCCGGATGGCTATACTTTTCGGGTTGGTGTAACTACCATAGTTGATGCTGGAGATTCTGACTATGAATCATTTGCTAATTTCAAAAAGCAGGTTATTGATAAATCAGCTACCCGTGTTCTGGCTTTTATAAATATTAAGGGAGGTGATTATAAGGGCGGTGCGAATGAAAAAGGGACAGGTGATAAAGTTGCCTCCGAATCTTCGAAACTGGCATTGTCTAATAAAGATATCGTCGGGTTTAAAGTCGATTTTAC
>JBDNGV010000268.1:0-11024 GCA_041689125.1 Daejeonella sp. | reverse complement strand
TTAAAATTGATAGTTTTAACTAACCCTTTATTATGTACTAATAAACTAGGAATTATTCTTGGTCTTAACATACTTTATAATTGCGAAAAATTATATAATAATTTTTCACCATATTGGTGGCTTTTTTCAGGATGAAATTGTATACCATACACATTATTATTATTTACTGCAGCAGTGAACAAGCCGCCATATTCAGTTGTTGCAATAATGTGATTGGGATTATTACATTTAAAATAATAAGAATGTAGAAAATAAAAAATTGCTTCGTTTTCTAGCCCTTTAAACAAAGGATTTTCGGCAACTGTAATAACATCATTCCATCCCATATGTGGCAACTTTGTACGTTGTTGAATCAAACTTTGGTCAAACTTTAAAATGTCTGCATCAATCCACTTTAATCCGTCTAGATTACCTTCATCACTTTTATTCCCCATCATTTGCATTCCTACACAGATTCCTATTACAGGTATTTTTTTTTCGAGAACCAGTGCATCTAGCTTTTGACGCATACCCGATTTATTAAGCTGTTCCATAGCATAATCAAATGCACCAACACCTGGTAATATTAACTTCTCAACATTTTCTAAATCGGCAACTGTTTTTGCAATTTTAGTTGGAATATCCAATCGCTTGTAAACGTTTTGAAAAGCAAAAATATTTCCTACTCCATAATCTATAATTGTAATCATCTAAATAATCTTTTTTCAAGGCCAATCTTTTGTAATAAACTAGCTCCTAAACCAATAAGTTTTATCTTATTTTTATAATTATGAAAGGTTTTATTTTCTCCTTCGAAAATAGTTTGTAATTCTTGTCTTGTTAAATCTAGTTTATCCGCAACATAATCAAACTCTTTTTGCATGAATTCTTCAGAAAGTTCTGGTTTTGAAATTCTTACTAAAGCATTCTCTCTTGTCATTTGACTTGTTAAAATCAAACTAGAAAAATGAGCTCTTCTTTTTTCAAATCCAAATTTTCTAGGTAACCAAAAATCCTCATAAAAACGAGTAAACCGCGATTCATGATGTTTATGTTGAAAAGGTTCCCATCCGAATTTTTCTATTAATAATTTTTCTGCATCAGCTTTTATATAAGGAACTAAATTCAATGGTTTAAAAATCTGCATTCCTAGTACATAGCGATAATAAATCTTATACGATAAAATATCAACAAGAGGGAAAGTTTTGAGAGGAGTTTTCCCAAATTTAGAATAAATATCATTCACTAGTATTGTATCTATCCCAGGAAAACCACCCCATTCTTCTGGTTCTCTACAGCATTCTGTTGAAAAATTCCCTCCTGTAAGTACATGTTTTATTTTATTTTTTTTCGCAAATTTATATAAGCCTGAAAAGAAAGCATAATCTTGAGGTAAATCTTGATCTGCAATTTGAGATTTTAAAAAAGCAACCTGCAAGTCTTTCATTTCCTCCCAATTAATAACTTCTGTATATAAATCCAATCCTAGCCCGTTACATATCTTTTCGATGTTCCCTACCGCTTTATCTGTATTCCAACCTGCATCCACATGAAATAACAATGGTCTTAATCCCATAATTTCCTTGGCAACATAAACTAAATAGGAACTGTCTAATCCACCACTTAAACCAATAATACAATCAAAATCTCTTCCTTTCCTATCCTTTTTTATATCCTCAGCAATCAGCATCAATTCGTTATAACCGAGCTCATCTGTATGCCAATTTGGAAGTATAGAATCAATAAAATTATTACAATAATCGCATATCCCATTTTCATTAAATATAATCCTTGGATCACTTGTATCCATTATACAATTAGCACATATTTTATATTCTTTCGGATCCATATCTTGTATGTTAGATTATTGAATTGAATTGATTAAAATTATCATTATGCAAGGCTAAGAATTTAATTTATGAGGAACCATTAATAGCAGCTAATAATATTTTTTTAACCTTTTAATACATTAGAATTTCCATTAGCTTAAATGATGCTTTTTATGAATTACATCAATCATTTTTTTACAATATATTGAAGTCCTATAATTGTTAAAGGCATCTTCTCTATTATACAAAGCAATTTTAACGAGTTCATGTCTTTCAATATATATTTTTTCGATAGCTTTTTTAATTGATAAAGATGAGTGCTTCTCTACAACATAACCATTTATACCTTCATGGAATATTTGCGGTATACCACTGTGATTTGTAACAAGAGCTACACAGCCTCCAGCATAAGCTTCAAGAATACTAATTGGTTGCCCTTCGTAAGGATAATATGTTGGTAAGCTAAAAACATGTGCATTTAAATAAAAGGATTTTTTTTCCTCACCACTAACAAATGCACTATGATAAATCAAACCACTATGTCCATTTATTTTGTCTAAAAAAAGTTTTTTGTCACTATCAGATTCAAATCCACCAATAAATGTGATTTCGATTTTGTTTTTAAGTTCTTCGCATAGTTCTAAGTAACCCTCAACTAGTTCATTATGTCCTTTGCCATATAGTAAATTACTTAAAAAAAGTATTTTAAATGGCTCTAATGAAAGAAACTTCTGCTGTACTTGGACTTCAGTTGCAAATAAAAAATCTTCTGCAAAATTTGGAACTATATGAATTTTATTTTGGGCTGTAGTTTGCAAGAAAGTGTTTGCTTGAGGCCATCCTTCAACTATTACACCTGCTACCCGTCTGATAAAAAATTTATTTAATCTGTACTGGATGCCTTTTTTTTCCAAAATACTTTTCATTCCTGCACCACCAAGCATATGAATAAAGAGTTTATTGATTTTTTTGAAGCAGATTAGATAAATCAGTAGATCTTTAATATTTCCTGCCGTTGATTCAGAGATTGAAAAATAAATGGCTTCTGCGTTCTTTTTAGATTCATTAATTTTTAAAAGTATTTTAAATATCTGCTTTACCCTCTCGAAAGAACTAGCCCCATTTTTAAAAGTATTTTTATTAAGATTAATTAACTCTAGGTCATTTTCTTCTTTAAGTTTATCCAGAAAAATCTTTGCAGCGAGAGAGTTCCCTGTAAGTGGCGGTGGAACGGGGGCAATAAAAACAATTTTCATTTACTTCAAATTAAATTTATTCTTTTTCTGCAAGGTGATTAAAAGATATGCAGATGCTAAAAATTAAAAAAATATCATATATACATTTGGGCATTTTTTTTATAATACTCATATGTTTTAGCTATCCCTTGTTCAAGTGAAACATTAGGTTGCCATCCAGTAATTCTTTCCAATTTGGATATATCGAGTGATATATCTCCAGTTTCTATTTTCTCATAATTATTAGGCCAAGGAATAAATTCCATACTACCATCTTCAACACAGTCTACTACTGCTTTAACCATATCAGAAAAACGAGTAGATATTCCAGAACCTACATTAATTACTTCTCCAATTGCTTGAATCGATTCAGTACATTTTAACATGGCATTCACTATATCATCTACAAATATATAATCACGTAATTGAAGGCCATCACCAAATATTTTTATAGGATTTCCCTGCATAGCTTGCCTTACAAACCAACCAACCAAAGAATATTTACTATGTTTAATCTGCTGCCGGGGACCATACGGATTGGTTAACCGAAGCACAGTAGTTGGTATCCCAAAATCTTTATAATACATAAGCATATACTTTTCTGAAGTCAATTTATGAATACCATAAAGACTCAAGGATTGGTTGGCGAATTTTCAGTCACAATTGACCCCTCAACCTTTCCATATATCATTCTTGAACTAGAGAATATAACACGGGCTTGAGGGTTTAATTTCCTGCAACACTCAAGGATATGCAATGTGGTCCTTGCATTAAGATCAAGATCGTCAAAAGGAATATTAATACTATCAATATAACTAACTTGCGCAGCTAAATGAAATATAATATCAGCATTCGCAACTAATGCTGTCATTACTTCAGTATTTCTAATATCATCAATTACAATTCTAATTCTTTTATCAATTTCTTTAACATTAAACAAATTACCTCCATATAAAGGGTCGAGATTATCAATAACAGTTACTATAGCGCCGGCACCAACCAGTTGTTGAGCGAGTGTACTACCCAAAAAACCCAATCCTCCAGTAATTAAAACATGCTTGTTCTTAAAATAATATTCCATAGTTTTAAATTTTTTTCAATAGTTTTATATTTATTGCATCGAACAGAAGTATTAGTTTATTTAAATTTTTATTTGTAGTAGAAAAAACAAACCTCTGTTAATTTAGAATAAACATTACTAGAATAAAACACTACCCTTTACAAAGCTGTTATTTGATTTAACACTTTTGTAGTTATTTGTAAATGAAGATTGTAAAAACCTAATAGTTTTTAAGAAGAGCTTTTTTAATAAATGAAACTTCTTCGAAACTATCTGAAACACCAAATATCTCATATCCGTGGTCCCTTAGTTTTATTATAACATTTATAGATTTTTTTTCTTTATCGGCGAAAAATCTATCGTGAAATTCTATTAAAATCTGGTTAATAGTAACTGGGCAAGCTAATAAGCTATCGATGATTCCATACTCTGCTCCTTCTATATCCATTTTAACAATATCAATTTGTTTATGACCTAATATAGCCACAATATCACTCATCGATTTCATTTCTACAGGTATTTTTTGTTCATCACTAACATTTTCCTGTTTAATATAACTACCTGAGATATATTCTGAATTTTTAGGGAGGTAAAACTCTTTTATCCCACTTTTATCAGCAATTCCATATTCAAAAAAAGAAAAATTTTTTGGCAAAAATTGATTATTTCTGATCCATTCGATTGATTTTGGTGTAGGATCAAATCCATAAACATGGCATTTATGGTTTTCAATTACTGCCAAGTCAAATGAAATATCTTCACCGATTCCAAAGGAATACACTACTGAGTTTTCATTTAAAAAATTTGGACATAAATAAAACCCTCCATATGCATTACCATACCATTTTTTTTTTACTTCAACAGTTTTTGAGAGATGAGCAACTTGTCCTGTTAAAATTTTTATTAATCGCTTTATTTTTGTTTTAATTGTTGACATAAGTAATTATTATTAAATTGTTTATTAATTATAAAACTTCTTATTTTTTGTAAGCCTTTCTAGCTATGGTTACAAAACGCTCAACCATAACATCAACATTATATTTCTTCTGTGCAACCTTATGTGAATAATTTTTCATACAAAACAGAGATTTCTCATCAAATAACAAACCAGAAATTGTTTCCGCTAGACTTTGTATATTATCGATATGAAAATTACGACCTGTTAATTCAGGTTCAAATGCAGCATATTCCGGACCATGTAATTTAGCCTCACCATGCGTTACAACTGGTAAACTATATCCAAATGAGTGTAAAAGCGTCAGACCTATTGCAGCAGGATGAATTAAGATTTCTGAAGATAAAAACCAAGGAGCTAGAAGATTTTCTTCATAAATAGCCCCGATAAAACGAACATTATTTTCAAGCCCCGCATTTTTTACCAACATTTCTAATTCGTCTTTCATTTCACCTTCACCAATCACACACCAGACAATATTCGGTATTACCTTAAGTAGCAAAGGTAAAGCTTGAATAACTTGTTCGAATTTGTTCTTCGCCTCAAGACGTGCACAAGATAAAATCATAAGGCTATTGTTAAGCTGATTAGAATAACGCCATTCATGCAAAGAAGCTTTAGTCCATTTAAACCTAACTTCATCAATAACAATTTGATCAAGGCCGTTATTCATTCCCAAAATGAAATTATTTTTAAATCCAACACTTTTCAAAAAATCAACTTCAGAATCTGTATAAACAAATATAAAATTGAAAAGACGAGACCAAAACAACCGAATTTTTTCTGTTAGGGCCCGGGCCCGGAAGGAATGGGCCATTGTCCAAAATACAATACTTTTCCCCATAAAATGTAATAAACAAGAAATAACTACATCGGATAAAGTTCTAGGGTTACCTCCAACGAAAACAACGTCATAATTCGTGGTTATCTTGCACCATGGTAGAAATTGCCAAGCTATTTTTTCCTTGGAAGCAGCAATAAATTTAACAAGTTTAACTCGATCACTATATTTATCATGAATCGTTTTTAAATTCATTCCTGGTATTTGATCCTGACAATATACAGTTACGTTTACATCTTCACGTTTAAATAATCTATCATAAAAACCCTCTCGATAACTTGGAATAACATTTGTAATTACAGCAATATTCAAAATTTTAGTACACATATTAGTAATTACATTTTAATCTACCATAAATCATCTTTCTCCTTTTTATCAATAAACATTCTAAACCACAACTCAACACTTAAAAGCCTAAATAAAAAATAACTACGATTTAAACTGGATTCAAAATCAGACCGAATAAGTCTTGTTAATTCTACTTTATCAAAAAGGCCTCTGCTAAGAGCCTTTTCATCGAGAAGTATCCTTTGAACAAGCATTTTCTCATCTCTAAAAAAGGTGTCAATCGGAGTAACAAAGCCAATTTTTTTAATGTCACCATAGATAAAATCAGGCAATATACCTCTTAGTGCTTCTCTTTGAATAAACTTACCTTTTCCTTCTGCAATCAAATAATCTGAAGGCAATGTCATAATAAAATCAACTATTCTGTAATCCATAAAAGGTAAACGGCTTTCAATACCAAAAGCCATTGAAATTGCATCTCCATAATGCAAAAGACTCACGAGTATTGTTTGGTGAGAATGCTGTAATACCCTCATAAAAGAAGAGTCTGATTGACAGGTAAATCTATCCTTGTATTCAAATTTTTTAAGGGGACCTATAAGAACTCTTTCCGTTTTGAGAAGAAACTTTCTTACAATTGTTTTTAAAAAGGATGGGGAGGATAATCTAATGAAGAAAATAAAAATAGTTTTTAATGGATAATTTTTTTTTAGTTCCTTATAGCTTTTAAAAAAAGAAATAAAATGAAATTTAGTTAGTTTTTCGAACAAAAAAGCCCCAGCCACGTGCTGGATATATCCACCTAACAATTCGTCAGCACCCTGACCCTCAAGTACAACACTTACACTTTTTTTTGCTTCTGCATGTATTTTCCATAATGGTATAATGGCAGGAGATGAGTGTCCGGATTCAAGGTGATAAATTGTTTTATTCAACGCGTCTAGAAATTTATTATTGAATTCTAGGGTTACAGGATGGCCATTTAAATTAAAATACTTATTCGTTCTGTTTGCTTGTGCATACTCATCTCCTTCAAAACCAGGAAAATGAGCAGTAAAAGTATCATGGCCTCCTTTATAAAACTGGCGCATTGCTGCAACTATACTGGTAGAATCAAGCCCTCCAGAAAGAGTAGTACCTACAGGTACATCACTTCGCATCCTGAGTTTAACAGCATCATGAAAAATTTCAGAGAACTGTTTTTTTGCTTCTTCGAAACCTATTTTTTTTATATTATTTGGATATTGATAATATCGGTAAATTTTTACTCCCTTATCTTTAATTATAAGGTTATGGGCTGGAGGTAGTCGGTGTATATTTTCGAACCATGTTTCAGTTATTTCACCGCAAATACCCTCCCGACAAAATAAGCCAATAGAATTATAATTTGGTTTTCTTAAGTTCGAGTCATAAGTAATAATAGGTTTTATTTCTGAACTGAAAATAAATCTATTATTATCTGAAAAGTAATTGAAAGGCTTTACACCAAATCTGTCACGTGAGCAGAAAAAAGTCTCATTTACTTTATCATATATTGAAAATGCCCACATTCCATTAAATCTCTTAACACATTCTTCTCCCCAGAAATCATACGCTTTCACAAGAACTTCTGTATCACTATCTGTAATAAAAGTGTATCCAGCTGTAAGCAATTCTTTTTTTAATTCAATATAGTTATATATTTCCCCGTTGAAAATAATAATATATTTATCAATTGCCATTGGTTGATTTGCGCTTTCAGAAAGATCAATGATAGAAAGCCTGACATGCCCAAAGGCAATAGAATTTTCATTTAAAAAGATACTTTTTTGAAAATCAGGTCCACGGTGTGCAATTGTATTTAAAGATTCTTGGAATCGCTGCCTGTCAACTTTATCATTATCAAAAGAAATGTAACCAAATATTCCGCACATGTTTTTTAATTAATTATACATACTTTTGAATTATAAAATGTCATAAAATTCAAGCATACTTTTACCTTGTATGATATTATTTTTTCTATCAAGTACAAATTCGCGAGCCTTCTTTCCAAACAAATGAAGTTCTTCTCTGCTTTTAGACAATATGTTTTTTAGAATTTCATATAAGCCTTCAACGCTTTCGTCGTTAATCATATAAACAAATGGATAATATTCTTTAGGCATAGCTGGGAGTTTGGTAGTCATGATAGGTGTTCCAGATGCCATGTACTCCATGTTTTTAGATGGAAACGAATAGCTTGCAAATATTTCTTTTGAGGATCTTGGATTAACTAGCAAAGTTGCAATAATCTCCCTAGCTATAATTTCGCGATTAAGAACTAATCCCTTGTAATCAATCCTGCCGTCCATTTGCATATAAATGGGCATATCTAATTCCATTTCACCAGAACCATAAATATGCAACCTTAAATCATCACCGTCGAGCTTATGAAAGGCATCAATTAATTTTTTAATACCGTATTTTTCATAAATCCCTCCAGCATACATTACGATTCTTTCTGGTACTTTCATTTCGATATCATTAATTATGGAACTCATTCTTAAGTCCACTACTCCTTCTATTACTAAAAATGGCTTTTTTTGCGGATTTACTATTTCATTCATTTTTTCGGTCATAAGAATATAACCGCTAAAACGTTTTACCATAATAGCAACACCTCGGTTAAAAAAAAATCGTTTAACAGTTATTTTTTCATTACTACCTGGAGTCATTAATTCAGGGATATCTGTTACAATTGCAACAGATTTTATACCAATTAGCGATGATGCTAACCAAGCAGAAAGTGTTCCAGTAAAATTTAACACATCACAAACCAATATTTTTTTTGTCTGTCCATTAGATTTTCTCGTGCCCCATATTATCACATAAAAAAAGGAATAGATAAAGATTAAAAGACTACGCAATAAAGGGTAATTAAGAAAAGGGATGTAATTGTATCGGACCCTATTATTTTCTTCGCTATTTAGATTCCAGATTTTCTTTGAATGACCTGATGGAATTACCGGAATTGAAGTTAGCGTTTCTACAACACAAGCTAGTTTTTGTTCGGCCATTCCTTCAACAAGAAGCCTGTGATATTTTTGTACCTCCTGACCTGGTTTAACGCTTGATGTTTCAAAAAGATTTTCAACCAGCTCTGGAGAGCAAAGGGTACTTACATACAGGATACTTGTCACTCGTATTTGCTTTATTTAAGAAAAACTATTTCGGATGAGCCAATTTGTTTGGCTCTTTTTTTATCTTAGAACTAATAATAAAAAAAACATAATGAAACATAATCAATCTAGAGAACCCCGATGGCACGAAAAATGCCTCTCCTTTAAAATTGGCGATTAAAAGTGCAGTAAAAAATATATAAACGATTATTTTTTTATCACTTTTAGCTAGAATACGTCGAAACAATTTCCAAAAATACATCAATTCAATGATCAGCATTAATATCCCACCAATAAAAAGGTGACTTACAAAACCTATGTCTGACCCACCAGAGGAATTTTTTGCCATCCTTCCCTCACCAAACAAAATTCCAAATAACTCTTTTGGCACAAAAAGCATGCTAAATAAAAAAGAATAATTTGAGTTTTCATCATTAACGTCTATTTCCTTTGTCGATGTAAAAGCGGCAAAAATCCATTTAAATGAATCTTCATTATTATTATAAAAAGAAGAAGTGATAAAAAAAATACTTCCAATAAACACGAGGCTGGTAAGAAGTAGAATGTGTTTTAATTTGATATTACCGTTAACGATGCAAAATAATAATGATATCGCTAAAACAAAAATACCAATACGTGCATTAAATACAATCGAGATAATAAGTAATATAATCGGGAGAACGAAAAATGCGCTTTTCCGAATATATAAAAGACATAAGGAACAAGCTATACCTTGCACGATCCCGTAAATGTAAGATGAACTTTCAGCGATAGTAAAACCACGGAAAAATTCTGGTTTATCTAATGAGTCTAAAGAATCTTGTATAAGTGATGACCTTACTAAAAGATTAGTGGCTGGATGAGTAATTAAATATAAAGTTATTAATGCGGCAATTACAGAAACGATTATAACAGGTATTTCCCAACCAATTTTCCTTATTAGATCCCCAAAATAGATAGTAAAAAAAATAGGGATCGAAAAACACTCAATAAACCATATTATTTGTCTGTATGGCATTGATGAAGCAGTACCGTCTCCCGAAAAAACTACTACGCTTGTGTATAGGGCCAATAATAAAAGGATCAAAAACTCATTTGTAAACATTCTGAGATATGAAACTGATTTTTTAGAGAAAAGTAAGCCAACTATAGCTATCAGCATAACAATTTTTACTGATCCAAATAAATTCAAAGCCCAGAACAAAGGATTATAGATATAGAAATACAGTAATAGAATAAATATACCAAGCTTACCTATAAACCGTACTCGCAAACAACTGCCTTCAAAATATTTTTCCAAGAGTAAGTTTATATAGATATTTATTTTGAAATTACTTCTTTAAAAATATTTATATACGCTTCTGCAGTTGACCTTGTTGAATATTTAACAATTTCTTCACTATTTCTTTTTAAGTGCATCTTAGTTACAAATAGCTTAGGGTCTTTTGCAAAATCTGTTAATATTTCATTCATTTCAGTAAAATTGCTAGCTACAAAACCGATACCAGTTTTTATAACAAGTGAAGCCAATTCACTATCAGTTCTACCTACAACAATTACTGGCTTAACAGCTTCCATGTAGTCAAAAATTTTGCCAGTAGTAATAGTCTCACCAAAGCGCCCGTTAAATCCAAATACAACCAAAAAATCTGCCAGTTGCAATTTCTTTTTTAGCTCTTTTTTTGAAAGGTATCCATGAT
>JBDNGV010000267.1:0-6574 GCA_041689125.1 Daejeonella sp. | reverse complement strand
GGAAGTCGCAGACCACGAATTTTATTTTTAGCCGACCGAAATATTCTAGCCGATCAAGCATTCAATGCTTTTTCAGCATTTGCTGATGATGCTTTAGTTCGAATTAGCCCGAAAGAAATAAGTAAAAAAGGAAGTGTGCCAACAAACGGCAGCATCTTCTTTACCATTTTCCAAACCTTTATGAGCGGTACCGACAAAGAAGGTAAACCTGCTCCGTATTTTGGTGCCTATCCACCAGACTATTTTGATTTCATTATTATCGACGAGTGCCATCGTGGCGGAGCAAATGATGAAGGTAATTGGAGAGGAATTTTAGAATATTTTTCGCCTGCCGTTCAATTAGGTTTAACTGCAACACCCAAACGAAAGGACAATGTTGACACCTACAAATATTTTGGTGACCCTGTTTATACCTATTCATTGAAAGAAGGCATCAATGACGGTTTCCTTACACCATTTAAAGTAAAGCGCATCAAAACAACGCTTGATGATTATATATACACCAGCGATGATCAAATAATAGAAGGTGAAATTGAAGAAGGTAAACTTTATACCGAACCAGATTTCAATAAAATAATTGAGATAAAAGCAAGAGAGGCAAAGCGAGTTCAGATTTATATGGATGAGGCTAACCAAAAAGAAAAAGCCATTATTTTTTGTGCCACTCAAGACCATGCAGCAGCAGTACGTGATTTGGTAAACCAATATAAAGGTAGAGGCGTAATGCATTACGCCCATTCTACCGACCCCAATTACTGTGTTCGAGTCACTGCCAATGACGGTGAAATAGGTGAGCAGTTTTTAAGGGAGTTTCAGGACAACGAAAAGACAATCCCAACCATTTTAACTACCTCACAAAAACTTTCTACTGGTGTAGATGCCCGGAATATACGCAACATCGTTTTGATGCGACCAGTAAACTCTATGATTGAGTTTAAGCAAATTGTAGGGCGAGGTACACGTTTATTTGATGGTAAAGACTTTTTTACTATTTATGATTTTGTAGATGCCTATCATCATTTTGCAGACCCCGAATGGGACGGAGAACCTTTAGAGCCAGAAGAACCTAATGGCCTGAAGGAACCACGCCTACCCTACGAACCAAGAGAGCCGAAAGAAGAAACCGAAGCTGGAGAAAAACTTAAAAGAATTAAAATCAAGCTAAAAGACGGAAAAGAAAGAGAAATACAATATATGATGTCAACTTCATTTTGGAGTGCTGATGGTAAACCAATTTCGATAGAAGAGTTTTTAAATAATTTATTTGGTGAATTACCCAACCTTTTCAAAAATGAAGAGGAATTGCGGATACTGTGGAGCAATCCAATTACCCGACGAACATTATTGGAAAAACTTGATGAAGCAGGTTTTGGAAAGGAAGAATTGACCACTTTGCAAAAACTCATAGACGCAGAAAATAGCGACTTATTTGATGTGTTGGAATATGTTTTTAATAGCGAAACAAAACCAATGACAAGGGAAGCAAGAGTTGCGGCAGCACAAGCCACCATTTTCGCTTTGCTAGACAATAAACAAAAAGAGTTCATTCAGTTTGTTTTGAGTAAATATATTGAAACTGGTGTTGAGGAACTGGATCAAGATAAATTACCAGTATTACTGACAAACAAATATCAATCGCTTGAAGATGCAAAAGAAATTTTGGGAAATACTGCGAATATCAGCAGACTGTTTATTGAATTTCAACAGCATTTGTATAAACAGAAGACTGCCTGACGGGAGACCCAGCTTGCATCTTCCACTTCTAACTCCATATAATCAAGTTTTAAGCATTATCTTAATTTACGTGACCTAAGTTACTACTGTCTAAATTCATGGCCTCTAAATCAATATTTCCGATTAATTCAAGGAAGAAGACACTTATCTTTTAGAAAGCACTATTTGTATACCTAGTTATAAACGACAACAAATCCTGACAACACATAATAAAAAAAGCCCTCTAGAATTAACTAGAAGGCTTTTATTGTGGTACCAGCTGGAATCGAACCAGCGACACAAGGATTTTCAGTCCTTTGCTCTACCAACTGAGCTATGGTACCAGACCATACCCGTTTTGCTCGGGAAGTTCCAAAGGAACGCCTAAAAGACTCCCTCCGAACCATGGCGCAAATGTAGTGTCTTTTTTGGTTTAAGAAAATAATATTTGAAAATTTCTGATGGCATAGATTCCTTTGTAGTTGTTGAGGAATTAATACCCGAATCACAAACTGGAGGCGAGACCGATCTATCCAGCATCGGAGTCATGATTGGATTTGCATTAATGATGTTACTGGATGTTTCATTGGGATAGCCGAAAAAAGCCGAATAATCTTATTTTCAATTTGTTAAATTAAATTTAATGTGAGTTCGAAAAAGAGAGTGATATTACAGGAGTTAATAGTACTGCCTGAGGGGCTTAAACCCGATTATAGCGGATACCGGCCTGTGATTAAGGCTTGTGTAGTATGAGCGAAAAGCGGGACTTCCAATAATAAGTGAAGAACAGGACCTTTTAAAGCAACAAAAACCTAAAAACTATCATAAGCAGCTCAGGATTCGCTAAAAGTAAACATCATATTCTAATCCTATATCGAACTCATGTTAAAATTGCCTTAAATTCCACCGTAATATACTTTACTACATCTTCAAAAGCTCCTCCCATTTCTTCTTATCTACCGGGATTCCATGCTTTTCATTCTGGTGGCGTATGGCCAAGGTATTTTCCCCGGGATAGCGAATATGCCCTCCGGGTTCCGCAGGAGCACTTGATTTTGTATACTCAATGATCTCATCAATAAGCCCCTGATGATAATCACTTTGATGCAAACAAAGAAAAAACTGAGATACACCTGATTCATTTACGGTAGAATTGATTGCCGCTGTAGACCGCCCTCCAGTAATTGCAGTAAGCAAAACATCCAAAATAAAAGCCAACCCGGATCCCTTCCAGTAACCTATTGGCAAGGCTCTTCTGGATTTGATTATTGCTAATGGATCTTTGGTTAAATTTCCGTACGCATCATAACCGGCATTTACCTCAAGTTCCTCATTGTTCAGTCTGCTTTGCTGTAATTTACCGTAAGAGTATTGCGTCATTGCCATATCCAGCACAATATGCCCCTCATTCCGAGGAACTGCAATAATTAAAGGATTATTACCCAAACGGGGTTCTTTGCCTCCCCATGGTGGCATATTGGCCATGGTGTTAGTAAAACAGATACCGATACAACCTGCTTCAGCAGCCTGCCAGCCATAGGTACCTCCACGCATCCAATGATTGGTGTTTCTCATAGCAAGGCAGCCAATTCCATTGGATTTAGCCAGCTCAATTGCCCTATTCATAGCCAATATGGCATTGTACATGCCTGCACCCGAATGCCCATCCCAAATTTCAATTAACCCATTTCGCTCAATAAAACTTGGTTCTGCATGAATATCAACTACCTTTTCTTTTACTGTATCGATAAAAGCAGAAAAACGGTTTAATCCATGAGAATACACTCCATCCCGGCTATTTGATGCGAAAATATCCGCGCATAATTCAGCCTTCTCTTCTGTAAATGACAAGCTAAGCAAGACTCGTTTAAACTCCTTCTTCAGTTCTGCAAACGGAATTTTCATATTTCTTTATATTAATGCTGTGTTAAGTAAATCTCAGGGTTTTTAATGAATATTTGTGGGTGTTAATGCTAATATCCAAATAGATGGTTGTTAGTTGGTTAGGGGTTAGGTGGTTGGTTGGTTAGTTGGTTGGTTGGATAGGGGGTTCTCTAGTCATACATTATTATTCAAATTTCAACAGATCTCTCCTTGCGCAATAATTTCAGTAAATTCAAAATATGATTCGCTCGTCGACATGACGCCGGAATAACAATTGTAGTACAATTTGCTAATTTGCTAATTCACTCATTTGCTAATTTGCTAATTACTCATTTGAGTATTTTTTCTGCAGGTTGCTGCTCTTTTTTGTTACTTTTAAACTATATCCCGGAGGGATTTCACAGTCTTAGGTTTTTGTTGTTTTGAGATATTTATTCCTGTTCATTCTTTGTGTTCTTTCCAGCCCTAAACTTTATTCTCAAAAAATAAACAATGCCTATAAACTTAATATTTCAGAAACAAAACTCCCTATTGTAATCGACGGAGTAATCGATGAGGAAGCCTGGAATGTCAGAGATTCGGCTGCTAATTTTTTCATGGTCAATCCGATGGACACAAGTTATGCAAAGTTAAAGACAACCGTGCGCATGACCTATGATCAAAACAACCTCTATATTTCTGCGATTTGCTATGAAGCCAAACCAAATACGAATTATGCTGTTGAATCTCTAAGACGTGATTTTTCTTTTACCAAAAACGATAATTTTCTACTTATTGTCGATCCCTTCGACGATCAGACCAATGGATTTACATTTGGAGTGAATGCTGCAGGTGCACAATGGGACGGTTTAATATTCAATAGCAATGGATATGACCTGAGCTGGGATAATAAATGGTATTCGGAAGTGAAACATTATTCCGATCGCTGGGTTTTTGAGGCAGCCATCCCATTCAAATCGATCCGTTATAAAAAGGGCATTCAAACTTGGGGTATCAATTTCAGCCGACTGGATATCAAGGTACCCGAAAAATCGGCGTGGGCTAAAATTCCAAGGCAATTCAATGTAGCATCATTGGCTTATACCGGAAATCTGATCTGGGATAATCCCCCTCCGGATGCAGGAACCAATATATCTGTAATTCCTTATTTATTAGGTGGATTTACCAAAGATTATGAGAATAATTCAAGCATAAAATTTAAAAGGAATATTGGTGCTGACGCTAAAATCGGGATCACTTCATCTTTAAACCTTGACCTTACAGTAAACCCTGATTTCTCTCAGATTGAAGTTGATAAACAGGTCACCAATCTTGATCGGTTCGAACTATTCTTTCCAGAACGCAGACAATTCTTTCTCGAAAATGCTGATCTCTTCGCAAATTTCGGCTATTCTACAATTAGGCCATTCTTCTCTAGAAGAATTGGATTAGGTGTGCCCATTGAATTTGGTGCACGACTGAGTGGAAGCCTAAACAAGAAATGGCGTATAGGTGCAATGAATATGCAAACAAAGAGCATGGATGATACCGGTCTTCCAGCCCAAAATTTTGCTGTTCTTGCCTTACAGCGCAGAGTTTTCTCCCGTTCCAATTTCCGATTCATGTTTGTAAATAAACAATCGCTTAATTATGACCCTTCCCTTCATCCGGGAAAACCAGTCTTTAATGATTTTAACAGGAATATCGGTTTTGAATACAATCTTGTTTCCTCCAATAATCTCTGGACAGGGAAATCTATGTTCGTTAAGTCATTCGGTCCGATTAAGAACAGTGATGACCTAGTACATGCAGCAAATCTGCAATACAGCAGCAAAAAGTGGCTCCTGAGCTGGCAGCATGAATATGTAGGCGAAAATTATACTGCCGAAGTTGGTTATGTACCCCGTATCAATTATGTCAAACTAAATCCGAAACTCAGTTACCAGTTCTTCCCAAAAAGTGGTAAAATATTGAGCCATGGGCCGATTTTAAGTTCAATACAATACTTTAACAAATCTTTTAATCAGACCGATCATGAAATCTCATTCAATTATAAATTTATACACCGTAACCAGAGCACTTTAGAAGTATGGACTTCTGATAATTTCATCCGTCTGCTCAGGCCATTTGACCCGGTAAATACCGGAAAAGGAAACTTAGGTACCGGAACGGAGCATTTATGGAATACCTGGGGAGCAAATTACTTCTCCAAACCACAGAAATTATATACCTACTCCTTTTCCGGACAATATGGAGGTTATTTTGGGGATGGAACACGTTTGAATCTATCGGCAGATCTTGGCTACCGCTTTCAGCCTTATGTCAATATAGCCATGAGCACCACCTATAATCATATTGTTTTGCCTCAGCCATGGGCGACAACCAATTTATGGCTTGTCGGACCGAGGACTGATTTTACGTTTAGCAATAAACTATTTTTTACCACCTTTCTACAATATAATAACCAGCAGAAAAACTTGAATGTGAATACCCGGTTACAATGGCGATATAAGCCGGCAAGTGATCTTTTCCTAGTATTTACCGATAATTATTACCCATCCCCTTTTGCCATTCGTAACCGGGCACTGGTGCTGAAGTTTACGTATTGGTGGAATTAGTTTCCTGATCTTGCTACCTATAAGCTGAGTTTATTTAAGACAAATGCCAGCGAGTATTGGAATGTGATCTGGCCTAAGTAGTAACTCCCCGTTCACTTTTTTTCCGCCTTGGCTGGTGCGGTAGAGAAAAGCCAAGCCACAGCACTGACTTTTGAAGCAGCAGACGCAGCGGCGGGGTTTTGGTCCTTTTTTCCTGGAGAAAAAGGACTAGGCCCCCGCGGCCATGAGCGGGATTAATTCAGTTGGTACCTAATGGCCTCCAGTTTGCATCAAATTAATAACGTGAAATTATTTTTAGAAGTTCAGCAAACCAATAATGGTTGGGCAAAGCATATGAATTCAGTAAATAAAAAATAAATATTATGCTTGCATAGTAATTG
>JBDNGV010000266.1:0-3869 GCA_041689125.1 Daejeonella sp. | reverse complement strand
TTTATGAATGAACATAAGTGGAGTACGAAGCGTCTTTTAAAAGAAATTGTGATGTCGGAGGCATACCGACAGAGCTCTGCAGTTACTGAGGAAAAATTAAAGATAGATCCCAATAATAAATTTTATTCCAGAGCCTCCAGAATTAGACTTTCAGCTGAACAACTTAGAGATCAAGGATTAGAAGTCAGTAAAGTTTTAAGCAAAAAAATGTATGGGCCAAGTGTTATGCCATTTCAGCCTGAAGGAATCTGGCGCTCGCCTTATAATGGTGAGAAGTGGGTGTTAAGTGAAGGGGAAGATCAGTACAGAAGGGCGGTTTATACCTACCTGAAGCGCACAGCCCCATATCCTTCATTAATGACCTTTGATGGTAGTTCAAGGGAATCTTGCCTGCCCCGAAGGATCAGAACCAATACTCCTTTGCAGGCCTTAACCTCTCTGAATGACTCGACCACATTGGTTATTTCAAGAAGTCTGGCTCTTCGAATGAAGGAATTGGGTGGAAAGGAAACCAATACTCAGATCAGCAGAGGCTATGAAGCCATGATGTTTAAGCCTATTACAGCGAAAAAGTTAAAGGCCTTATCCGACTTGTATGCAGAAGCTCTCAGGAAATATAAAAAGGATAAAACAGCCATGAATCAATTAGTTGGATCAAAGGATAAGCCTACTGATCCTGAAACAGCATCATTGGTGGTTGTTGCTGGTGCCATGCTGAATATGGATGAATGGCTCAATAAAAATTAAATAGGTTTCAGTTATTGTAATACATCATAAATGAAAAGAGATGCTCAAGAGCGAAGGTTAATTAGGGAAGCTGAACACGCTGCCCTAGAATTACATACCCGACGTCATTTTTTAAAGGAAGGAGCAATGGGTTTTGGCGCCTTGGCATTGGGCTCTTTGCTTGGAAGCTGTGGCTTTGGTGCTCCTTCTGCCTCTAATGTAATGTTCGATGCATCCAATCCACTTGCACCTAAGCCTCCGATGTTTCCGGGGAAAGCTAAATCTGTCATTTATTTGCACATGGCCGGAGCTCCTTCTCAGCTTGAGATGTTTAGTTATAAACCGGAACTTGCAAAACTCGATGGACAGGATTGTCCGCAATCGCTGCTTGAAGGTAAAAAGTTTGCTTTTATCAGGGGTGTACCTAAAATGCTTGGTCCGCAGGCAAATTTTAAACAACATGGAAAAAGTGGTTTATGGCTTTCAGATAATTTACCGCACTTGGCCACTATCGCTGATGAAATTGCCATGCTCAACGCAGTCACAACCGATCAGTTCAATCATGCTCCTGCCCAATTATTGATGCAAACCGGTTCAGCACGTCTGGGCAGGCCAAGTATAGGTGCTTGGGTAACTTATGGAATGGGCTCAGAAAATAAAAATTTGCCTGGCTTTGTCGTATTAACTTCCGGCGGTAACAATCCCGATGCGGGCAAAAGTGTATGGGGAAGCGGCTTCTTGCCGAGTGTCTACCAAGGAGTACAATGCAGAGGAGAGGGTGATCCGGTTCTATTTATAAAGGATCCGGCAGGCATGGACAGAGATCTGCGCAAGGCTTCAATTGATGCCATCAATAAAATAAATCAAGAACAATACGAAGAATATAAAGACCCTGAAATTCTGTCACGTATTTCGCAATATGAAATGGCTTATAAGATGCAAATCTCAGTTCCGGAGGTAATGAATATTAATGATGAACCGGCATATATCCATGAGATGTACGGTACAGAACCGGGTAAAACAAGCTTTGCAAATAATGTATTGTTAGCCAGAAAGCTGGTTGAAAAAGGTGTTCGTTTTGTCCAGTTATTTGACTGGGGATGGGATACTCATGGTACTTCTGCCAGCGGTTCGGTTGACATCGGCTTGGTCAATAAATGCAGAAATGTAGATAAGCCAATCACAGCATTGATTCTTGACCTAAAGCAAAGAGGCTTACTTGATGAAACTCTCATTGTTTGGGGTGCTGAATTTGGAAGAACCCCAATGCAGGAAAACCGGGAAGGGAAGGATTTACCTTTTAAAGGCAGGGATCATCATGCCGCTGCATTCAATATGTGGATGGCCGGTGGGGGAATTAAAGGCGGTACCACTTATGGAGAAACAGATGAGATTGGATATGATATAGTAAATGGAAAGATTGAAGCTTTTGATATTCAGGCAACTATTCTTAATCAATTGGGCTTTGACCATGAAAAATTCACTTATGAATCTCAGGGCAGGCCATTCCGTTTAACGGATGTTGGAGGAAAAGTGATTACTGATATTTTAGCTTAAAAGGAATTTTGTGATAATTTTATGAGACAAAACAGAAGAAACTTCATTAAAACATCAGCAGCAGGTTCAGCTGCACTACTATTATCTTCCTTAGAATCCTTCGCATTGCCAGAAATGACTTCTTCTTCTTCAAATAAGAACTACGATCTGAAGATTATGGCCACCAGCTGGGGCTATCAGGGTACTATGGATTCATTCTGCGCAAAAGTGAAGAAAGAAGGATACGATGGAATAGAATTATGGTGGCCTACTGATAACAAAAAGGCACAGGATGAAATATTCGCTGCCCTGAAGTCTCATGATCTTGAAATTGGATTCCTCTGCGGGGGATCTCAATCTAATCCGCAGGAACATCTCGAATTCTACAAAAGAATGGTGGATGCAGCTACAAAGCAAAATATCCAGAAACCATTATATATTAATAATCACTCTGGTAGGGACTATTTTAGTTTTGATGATAATAAAAAATTCATCGAGCATACTCAGGCATTGGCTAAAGAAACCGGCCTATTAATTTGCCATGAAACACATCGGGGCAGGATGTTGTTTGCAGCTCATGTTACCAGAAATTTTCTTGAAAAGTATCCCGATCTGAGATTGACATTAGATATTTCCCACTGGTGCAATGTACATGAGAGTTTACTTGCTGATCAAAAGGAGACGATTGATCTTGCTTTATCCAAAACTGAGCACATTCATGCTAGAATCGGACATCCCGAAGGCCCGCAGGTTAATGACCCCCGTGCACCTGAATGGGAACAAACTGTGAGGCAGCATTTCGAATGGTGGGATAAGGTAGTTGAGAGGAAAAGGAGAAATGGTGAGCGGGTGACTTTTCTAACTGAATTCGGTCCGCCCGATTATATGCCCACTTATCCATATACTAAACAGCCATTGGCTGATCAATGGGCTATTAATGTGCACATGATGCATTTGCTTAGAAAACGATATTCCTGATTTCATATTCCCTGAATGGTTACTTTAGTTATTTTTTTGTTTAGCCTTCCTGATTTTGCCGGGAGCTTCCACCCTCTGCTTGTACATCTTCCGATTGGGGTCTTACTCCTCGCCGCCTTGTTTCAATTTTTATCCCGGAAGGAAAAGTACCAGTCCTTAGCTTCAGCAGTTGGTATAACTTTATTTATTGGTATGATCAGTGCCATTGCCTCCTGTATTAGTGGTTATCTACTTTCGGGTACCGGAGATTATGATGAAGGCATGATTTTTAATCATCAATGGTCTGGGATTGCACTGGCAATAATTTCCATTTTTGCATGGTATTTAAACAGAATTGAAAAGCAAATCACCTGGATTACTATCCTCATGGTATTCCTGATTATTCTCACCGGACATTTTGGTGGTTCAATAACTCATGGTTCAGATTACCTAACCCGCGCATTCTCGGCAGAGGCTTCTGAGCAAAACGAACAGAAAAGGAAACCAATTCCGAATGTTCAACAAGCACTAGCTTATCAAGATGTTATTAAGCCAATTCTCACTTCAAAATGTTATAAATGTCATGGCCCCAATAAGCAGAAAGGAAAACTGAGACTAGATATGCCTGATTTTATATTAAAGGGAGGTAA
>JBDNGV010000265.1:0-3650 GCA_041689125.1 Daejeonella sp. | reverse complement strand
TATTGTTGCCGGCTTGCAAAATGAAGGTTGTAATGCAATCGGCTTGTCGGGTGCTGATGGAAATTTAATTCTTGCAAAAAGACGTCCTGTGAAAGAGCTTTTCTCCAAAGAAAAGAATGAGACAATAAGTGTGGACTATGGGTTTGTTGGCGATCTGGATGAATCATCTATCGATTCTAAGAGCCTGCAGAATTTATTGGAAGCAGGTTTTATACCAGTTTTTTGTGCTATTACGCATGATGGGAAAGGCCAGCTATTAAATACAAATGCTGATACCATTGCGTCTGCAATTTCCGTAGCTATGTCTAAGGAATATGAAACATCTTTGATCTTTTGCTTTGAAAAAGCAGGTGTTTTGTTGGATGTGGAAGATGAAGGTTCTGTAATCCGCTCGATAGATCCACATTATTACAATGAGTTAAAGCGCCAGGGAACTATAAATGATGGGATGATTCCCAAATTGGATAATGCCTTTGAAGCTATAAATAAAGGATTAAAAGAGGTATGTATTGGCAAAGCCGATGCATTGTTACAATTGAAAAATGAAAATTTTGGTACACGCTTAATCAGCAGATAATGAAAATAGAAACAAAAAGAACAGCAATTTTAGGAAGCGGAAATATTGGTATGTCATTGGCCAAAGGACTGGTTAAAGCTGATTATTGCAAAGCCGCTGATATCACCTTGACTCGCAGAAGTGTTCAGCGTTTAGATACTGTTGCAGCCCAAGGCTTTCAGGTCGGTTCAGATAATTATGCTGCTGCAGCCAGTGCTTCTGTAGTAATTTTGGCTGTTTTGCCACAGCAACTTGATAATTTATTGGAACAGATCGACGGTGCAATTGATCCCGCCAAACATTTGGTTATTTCGGTGATCTCAGGAGTTAGCTGTGCTGATATCCGGGCCAAACTGGGCAGCAGGGTACAAGTTGTTCGGGCAATGCCAAATACTGCAATTGCAATTGGTGAATCCATGACCTGTGTAGCTTCTGACAATGCTGATGCTGAAAACATTGAGGAAGTAACCAAAATGTTTGAAACCGTTGGTTCAGTGATTAAGATCAATGAAGATTTGATGACAGCCGCTACTGCACTTTGTGCTTGCGGTGTAGCCTTTTTCCTCAGAGCTGTTCGTGCAGCATCACAGGGCGGTGTAGAGATCGGTTTTCATGCCGATGAGGCCTTGCGTATGGCTGCACAAACAGCCAAAGGAGCTGCATCGCTTTTACTACAACAGAATAGCCATCCCGAACATGAAATAGACAAGGTGACTTCTCCAAAGGGATGTACCATCGCCGGACTTAATGAAATGGAGCATAATGGTTTTAGCTCTTCAATGATAAAAGGAATTAAATTATCTGCTCAAAAAGCTGGTGAATTATATACAAACGATTAAAAAAAATGGCCGCTACACTGTTTAATGACAGTCTTAATTTATTGTGCAAGCTGATCAGTATCTCTTCACTGAGTAGACAAGAGGAGAATACTGCCTCGGCAATTGAACAATTTTTGAGGGATAAGGGCATAAAAACCCATCGTCTAATCAATAATGTATGGGCATTTAATGAGCATTTTGATCCGAAAAAGCCAACCATTCTCCTCAATTCGCATCATGATACGGTAAAACCTAATCCGGGCTACATTCGCGACCCTTTTGCAGCTGATATCATTGATGGTAAACTGTTTGGTTTGGGAAGTAATGATGCAGGAGGCTGCCTGGTTTCGCTAATTGCAGTATTTATTCATTTCTATTCTAAGAAGAACTTAAAATATAACCTATGCCTGGCTGCAACTGCTGAGGAGGAAGTTTCAGGCAATAACGGTATTGAGTTGATACTTCCTCAACTGGGTCTACTTGAATTTGGTATTGTTGGTGAGCCTACATTAATGCAACTGGCCATTGCCGAACGGGGTTTATTGGTTTTGGATTGTGTTGCACATGGAAAGGCAGGTCATGCTGCACGGGAAGAAGGTGAGAATGCCATCTATAAGGCAATGAAGGATATTAATTGGTTCAAAACCTATGAGTTTGCTAAAAAATCGGCCATGTTTGGCCCGGTAAAGATGAATGTAACTATCATTGAAGCCGGATCTCAACATAATGTAATTCCTGCAGTTTGTAATTTTACGGTTGATGTGAGGGTAACCGATGCCTACCGGAATGAGGAGATATTGAAGATCATAAGTCAGAATGTCGACTGTGATGTTAATCCACGTTCCACCCGCTTGAAGCCATCTTCAATTAGCATTGAACATCCGATTGTTAAAGCAGGAATTGCTTTGGGTAGGGAGACCTATGGTTCACCTACCACCAGTGATCAGGCCTTACTTGATATTCCTTCCCTAAAGATGGGGCCGGGAAATTCTGCACGTTCACATATGGCAGATGAGTATATCTATGTAAATGAAATTCAGGAAGGTATTGAGCTGTACATAAAATTATTAACAAAGATTTTGTAATAGAATTTAAAGCAGATGAGCGTAATCATCAGTCCAGTAAGGCTTTATTGGGAATTGGTGCTACCCGCGAAGGAGTTTTACGCCAGCATATGAAAATAAATGACGGATACATTAGAAACACAGTATTTTACAGTATTTTGAGATCCGTATAGGAGACAATTAAAAGGCAGTATTTCACAAATTTTAAAGCAGTTCTATGAGCAAGCTCTGGCAAAAGAATACAGAAACTGAACGGTCTGTAGAAAAGTTTACTGTTGGAAATGACCGGGAGCTGGATAATCAGCTTGCCGCAT
Organism: Daejeonella sp.; assembly: GCA_041689125.1. GTDB lineage: Bacteria > Bacteroidota > Bacteroidia > Sphingobacteriales > Sphingobacteriaceae > Daejeonella. The sequence goes on along the minus strand of JBDNGV010000265.1, from coordinate 898 downwards.
TCGATGTATTAGGCTCACTCGCCCATACCCGTATGCTTCATGGTATTGGCTTAATGGAAAAGCAAGATCTGGAACAGGTTCAGGCCGGACTTAAACAAATATTCAAAGAAATCCGGGAAGGTAAATTCAGTATTGAAGAAGATGTGGAAGATGTACACTCACAAGTAGAGTTACTCCTTACCCGCAGGATTGGTGATGCCGGAAAAAAAATCCATAGTGGACGCTCAAGAAATGATCAGGTTCTGGTGGATCTCAAATTGTTTTTTCGAAGTGAAATCCAGCAGCTGGTAAGGAATACGGATATTCTCTTCACGCAACTTATTGTGCAAAGTGAAGAGCATAAAGATAAATTTCTACCGGGCTACACTCATTTGCAGATTGCTATGCCTTCATCTTTCGGATTGTGGTTCGGAGCTTATGCCGAAAGCCTTGCCGATGATATGGAGCTTATGCTTGCGGCCTGGAAGATTTGCAATAAGAATCCACTGGGCTCAGCAGCAGGATATGGTTCCTCATTTCCACTGAACCGCACAATGACCACTGAATTATTAGGCTTTGATTCGCTGAATTATAATGTAGTTTATGCCCAAATGGGCCGCGGAAAAACAGAGCGTATTTTGGCTCAATCAATGTCTTCTGTTGCTGCAACTTTGGCTAAACTGGCTATGGATGCTTGTTTGTTCATCAATCAGAACTTTGCATTTATAAGTTTCCCTGATGAACTAACAACCGGTTCAAGTATAATGCCTCATAAGAAAAACCCGGATGTGTTTGAGCTGATTCGTGGAAGATGTAATAAAATACAGGCTTTACCCAATGAAATTGCAATGATGACCACAAATCTACCATCAGGCTATCACCGTGATCTGCAATTACTGAAAGAGAACCTGTTCCCTGC
>JBDNGV010000264.1:0-6358 GCA_041689125.1 Daejeonella sp. | reverse complement strand
CTAATTTGCTAATTAATTAATACTCCAAAGGTACCGCCGGCTCTTTCTTATTCGTCGACATAATCATCATGGTTTGGAAGGTTTTAACCACACTAATCTTACTGATCTTATCCATAATCAGTCGTTCGTATGATTTGATATCTTTAACATAAGCCTTTAGCAAAAAATCACATTGGCCGGTAACATGATGACATTCAGTAATCTCTTTGATTGCATTAATCTCTTCAAGAAAAACCTGGATGGTATTATTTTTATGAAAGTCAAGCTGAATCTGTATAAAGGTTTTTATCCCTAAACCCAATAATTCTTCATCAACCAGAGCATGATAGCTTTTGATATAATGTGCCTGCTCCAATTTTCTGACACGCTCCAGCGTTGGAGCCGGGGATAGACCTACTTCATGAGAAAGTTGTAAATTGGTAATCCTACCATTTTCCTGAAGAATCTTAAGAATTCTCAGATCTATTTTATCCAGTTCTATTGCCATAATAAGCTCAAAAGTAAGGTTTAAAAGGGAATGACCAAATTTTATTTTAAAAAAGGTCTTCAAAATAGTCATATATTTTTAGATTAATCTAAATAAATTATTAGATTTGTTTAATTTCAATGCTTATGCACTCATTTACAGAAGAAAACTACCTGAAAGCTATTTATCACCTGAGTGAGGGAAATATGATGGCAGTGAGCACGAACCAGATCGCCGAAATGACCAATACAAAGGCCGCATCGGTTACTGATATGCTAAAAAAACTTTCGGAGAAAAAACTGATAAATTACATTAAATATCAGGGAGTTACTCTTACAGATAGCGGAGTTAATGCTGCCGTTAATATCGTCAGAAAGCATCGTTTATGGGAGTTTTTTCTGGTTGAGAAGCTCGGATTCAAATGGGATGAGGTACATGATATTGCGGAAGAACTTGAACATATCAATTCTGAAACACTGATTAACCGTTTGGATGATTTCCTTGGGAATCCGGCCGCCGACCCGCATGGGGATCCAATTCCCGACAGAAGCGGAAAAATTAAACAAAAAAAACTAGTTAAAATCTCAGATATGCAGCCGGGTGAAAGTGGAATAGTTTCGGGAGTAAGCGAACATTCTTCTATGTTTCTAAAACTCCTTGAAAAGATGGGATTAACCTTAGGGACTAGAATTACAATCTCGGAACTGATTGAATTCGATGGATCAATTATGCTTATGATTGATCAAAAAACTGAGCGGACAATAAGTCGCGAAGTGGCTAAAAACATCCTAGTTATTTTATGAGTAAAGAGCGTTCAGAATCGCTCAGTGAGGTTCACGGCTCAGTAAGTACTTCGGGCAAAACTGGTTTGCGAAAGCTGATGGCCTTTATTGGTCCGGCCTACCTTGTTAGTGTGGGTTATATGGATCCGGGAAATTGGGCAACAGATATTGCAGGTGGTAGCCAGTTTGGATACAAACTGATCTGGGTTTTGCTGATGTCAAATCTAATGGCATTATTACTTCAATCATTAAGCGCTCGTTTGGGTATTGTCCGTGGACTTGATCTTGCTCAGGCATCCAGAAATGCATATCCTTCTTACATCAATTTCCCGCTTTATGTACTTGCACAAATCGCCATTGTTGCCTGCGACCTGGCGGAGATCATTGGTATGGCCATCGGACTTAACTTGCTTTTCGGCCTACCCTTGATCTGGGGGGTTTCGATAACCATTCTAGACACCTTTCTGCTCCTTTTCCTAATGAATAAGGGGATGCGAATGATGGAGGTTTTCATTGTATCCATGGTTTTTATAATCGGGATCTCTTTTTTAACAGAAATGTTCATTGTTAAGCCCCTTATTGGCGAAGTACTGACTGGATTTGAGCCATCCTTTCTCTCAGGAAATGCATTATACATTGCTATCGGCATCATTGGCGCAACAGTAATGCCACATAACCTCTATCTGCATTCATCTTTGGTACAGACAAGGAAAATTGAACGCACGGCCAAAGGAATAAAAGACTCATTGAAATATAACCTAATCGATACAACTATTGCCTTAAATCTTGCATTTTTCGTGAATGCTGCCATTTTGATTCTAGCTGCAACCGCATTTTACAAAAACGGATTATTTGAGGTTGCAGAAATTCAGGATGCGCATAAATTACTGGAGAATATTTTCGGTTCGGTAGCTCCAACCCTATTTGCTATTGCCTTAATTGCCTCCGGTCAAAGCTCAACTATCACAGGAACGCTAGCAGGGCAGATTATTATGGAAGGGCACCTGAACCTTAGGATACAGCCCTGGATTAGGAGATTACTAACGCGTTTGCTGGCGATTGTCCCTGCCTTCTGTACTATAATTTTCTTCGGGGAGGAAGCTTTAGGCGAGTTACTTATATTAAGTCAAGTGGCCTTAAGTTTACAGCTAGGTTTTGCGGTGATACCATTAATTCACTTCAATTCTGACCGGGAAAAAATGAAGGAATATACCATCAAAAACTGGGTTAAAATACTGGCATGGTTAACTGCCTTAATCATTGTAAGCCTTAACGTCCAGCTTGTAATTGAGGAGATTGGTTCCTGGCTCACAAATACCACTATCAGCATCTGGTGGATCTATTTACTCGTGATCCCTTTGGCAATAGCCATTGGTTTATTATTACTTTATGTCTTTTTTCTGCCCTTTTTCAGAAAACACGAACGTAAAGTATCAAATGTTCCACATGGTGAGGCACTTAAAATCGCTGAACTTGAGAATTTGGAGTATAAAAAGATCGGCATCACTGTAGATTTTTCAAAAAACGACAGAAACACATTCCGGCACGCCTTGATTCAGGGAGGGAAAAATGCAGATTATTATCTGATTCACATCGTTGAAACTGCGGCAGCCAGATTTCATGGCGAGAAAGTACTTGACCATGAGACACAAAGTGATACCGATAACCTAGAAAAATATCAGCAAAATCTTAAAGATTTAGGCTACCAGTCACATATCGAAATAGGTTACGGCACAGCCGCGAAAGCCATATCAGAACTTGTGAAAGCGAAAAATCTGGACTTGCTGGTGATGGGCGCTCACGGGCATAAGGGTATCAGCGATTTGATCTTTGGAACTACCATGGATACTGTTCGCCATAATGTGAATATACCGATTATGATTGTTAAGTGAGTTCTTTGACCGAAATAAAGACTCATTATGGGTCGCCCGATAATAATAATAAAATTGACCCCCAGAAAACCAACCCTTCTAAAATTAAAAGAGTTGCAAAGCCTCAGTAATTCACCGGAAACTGAATCACATTTATTTTTTTGAACCGTACAAAACCCTTACATCAAAGCAAACAAAGACCAGTCAAGGCAAAATTCATTTCTCTGATTTTGTAAATCTTTGGCAATTTGAAAAGAGACGATGTTATCCTAAGTTTCTGGTTTTTCGATGGGATTTCTTGTAGACTTTATCTTTTTAAAAAAACTATTGCAATATTGTTGCATTTAAAATGATAATTATTACTTTAGCAACATTGTTGCATTAATCTAAATTCTTTTTAAATGATACATCTTCAAAACATTTATAAGTCATTCAAAGGGCAAAGAGCCCTCAACAATCTATCTCTTGAAGTAAAGGCTGGAGAAATATACGGATTACTTGGAGCCAATGGTGCCGGTAAATCAACAACGTTAAATTTGCTTTTAGGTTTCCTAAAGCAAGATAGTGGGAGTATTCAAATTGGTGATAATATTAAAAGATCGAATAAAATACTTCACAACATTGGTTATATTCCAGAGAATGTAAATCTATATCCTTATTTAAGTGGCATTGAAAACATAGACTACTTCTGCAAACTGGCTGGGCTAAAATACAACACCAAGGAGCTTTCAGATTTTCTTTATGTATGCGGACTGCAAAGGGAAGCACATCAAAAACCCACTTCCAGCTATTCCAAGGGAATGCGGCAAAAAGTAGGAATTGCTATTGCTTATGCCAAAAAAGCTGAAGTGTATTTGTTAGACGAACCTGCAAGCGGTTTAGACCCTTTGGCTAGCAACGAACTTTCTGAGTTACTAAAAAAACTAGCATCTGAAGGGACGACTATATTAATGGCTTCACACGACATTTTCAGAGTTCGTGAAACATGTAACCGGATAGGTATTCTTAAACATGGAGAACTTGTGAAAGAAATGAATGCCGATGAAGTAAGCTCAAATGAGCTGGAAAATATATATCTCAATTTTATGCAAAATTAATTTTAGAAGTATATGAAGTATATTCTTTTTAATGAATGGAAAGGGCTGTTTAGAAATCAGTTATTTCTATACTTGAGCTTATTTTTTATTCTTGCATTATCAGTAGTTACTTGGTTGGGTATTGTTCAAAATCAAAAACAAAAGGAAGCCCAAGAACAAGCAAAAAAACATATCAGAGCTCAATGGGATGCAATGGAACCTACTAACCCGCATGGAGCAGCTCACTATGGAAGTTATGCCTTCAAACCAAACACAGTTTTAAACAGCATGGATGAAGGCATCAATGCTGTTACAGGAAATGTATTACGACTCGAAGGTCACACTCAAAACGATCTGGTATATTCAGAGGCGTCACAATCTTTGCTGATATCAAAATTTGGAAAGTTAAAGCCTTCCCTATTGTTTCAATTTATAATTCCCTTATTTATCATTTTTCTTGCATTTAACACTTATACAAAAGAAAGAGAGTCAGGAAGAATAAAACTATTGCTCATACAAGGTTTGAATTTAAAAAAAATACTCTTTTCCAAAATATTCAGTATTTGGCTCATCGGAATTACATTGCTATTCTTTGCTACATTTATTCAGATAATTTTCAGTTCAATCATTTACGACACTAACACTTTACTTCGGTTGCTGGCTTTAGTTTCAAGTTATGCTATTTATTATTTGATTATTACCACACTAACTGTTTTACTTTCATTTGTATTTAAAAGTAGTACTTCATCTTTGACTTTAACAATAGCAATCTGGGTAATGTGGAGCATTTTCTTACCAAAAATAGTAGGTAATGCAGTAGAAAATATATCACCACTTCCTACGCGAATTGAATTTCAGAAAGCTATGAATGAAGATCGCTCGAAAGGTATAGATGGGCACAACCCTACAGGCGAAAGAGAAAAGAAAATGGAAAAAGAAACTTTAGCCAAATACAAAGTAGATAGTCTCTCTCAACTACCTATCAATTTTGATGGCTTAGTAATGCAAGCAGATGAAGAATATGGAAACATGGTTTGGGATAAGCATTTTGGAAAACTTTATGCTCAATTAGAAGCACAAAAAAAGAATTATCAACGTAGCGGAATTGTAAATCCATTCTCCTCGCTGCAAAATATGAGTATGGCTACGGCAGGAACAGATATGTTTCATCACTTAGAATTTCTAAAACAAGCAGAAAGCTACAGAAGAATTTTTATTAAAACACTCAATGATAAACATGCTTATGGCGGCTCCAAAACTGGTAATTGGGGCTGGAAAGCTGACAATAAATTTTTTAAATCTGTAGAAGATTTCAAATACAATACTCCTTCATTACATAGTTTATGGTCGAAATATTTCACAGACATACTTATTCTTCTTATTTGGGTTCTTGTACTGCTAGCTCTTGTTAATTATTTATCAAAACGAATTTCGATTTTATGAAAGCCTTAAATATCTGTTTATACGAATTCAAACATTTTTATAGAAATAAACCTAAAGTACTAGCCTATTTCTTGTTTGTACTTGCCTGTTTTTATGCCTTATATAGTGGCAAAAACCTTCAAAAAAAACAACAAGAAACTATTGTCAGTATTGAGCTAAAACAACAAGAAGCTAAAACCAAAATTCTTTCATGGTTTGATAAAGGGGAAAAAGGACCCGAAGACAGGCCATGGATTGATGTCACTATTCCTTTTTGGGCCATATGGTACACCCCAACATATGCTATTAAACAACCAACTGCATTATTACCTCTAGGGATAGGGCAAACCGAGCAATATGGATATTATAAACAAGTAACGAATTGGAGCTCTACATACGATAACGACATGGTAGAAGAGCTGTCTAACCCTGAACGATTACTAAATGGAAATATTGATTTTTCTTTTCTTCTGATTTTTTTATTGCCCATGCTGCTTATCATTCTAACCTATGATATTTATGGATTAGAACAAGATTTGAATTTCGACAAATTGGTTCATGTACAGACTGGAAGTACCCAAAAATGGATTATGGCTCGGTTAAACTTTTATACCATGCTTTTACTTTTCACTGTTGTTCTTTTTATTGTAACAACAGCAGTTATGAATGACGCATTTGAAGGTCATTTCTCTCAAATTATATCTTTGATTCTTCTTTCAACAGTTTACATCATCTTTTGGG
>JBDNGV010000263.1:0-10349 GCA_041689125.1 Daejeonella sp. | reverse complement strand
TATTTACAGCTTTTAATAATAAAGAGTTGATTGTAAAAAAGATATATATTCATTTAGACGGTGGAACATTTTGGTTCCCTAAAATTCCAAAAGTTGAACTACATCTTGAGGATCCAATAACAAATGAGAACCTAACTAAAATTATAATTGTTAATGCAAAATGATAAATAACTGTAAAGAAAATTTGGAAGAAATTAAAAAGGCAATTTCTCTGATTAATGCAGAACAATATATTTATAAATCGAAAACTCTTTCAAATGCTTCTGTAGGGCAGCATATTCGTCATATTTTAGAGTTTTATTTTTGTCTGCTTAATGGCCTTGATAGGGGAATTGTTAATTATGATCAGAGAGCTCGGAATATGAATATTGAAAGCAACCCTGAATATGCAAAGCAGTTTATAGATGAAATTTCTAGCAAAATTACATTGATTAGCACTGATGTAAAACTTGAGCTATCTGGAAACTTTTCGTCTCATGATGAACAATACAAAACAATGAAGACTTCAGTAAACCGGGAATTAGCATATTGTTTAGAACACAGTATTCATCATCAGGCCCTAATTAAAATAGGATTTATAGAACAGGGTCTAGATCATTTAATAAGTATTAATTGGGGAGTTGCACAGTCAACAATAAAATACAAAAATTCATTGGATTCTATTGAATATTGAATGAATAGATTGGTGAATTTCTAAAGCTATTAAATCGCAATAGATAATGTGTACAGTCACCTTTATTCCCTTAAAAGAGGGTTTTATTTTAACTGCAAGCAGAGACGAGAAAATATTTCGGCCTACCCTTAAACCTATGCTTTATAAGCAATTGGGAAATACCATTGTTTACCCTAAAGATGAATTAGCTGGTGGAACCTGGATAGCAATGAGCTCAAATAAACAAATTGCCTGCTTACTTAATGGGGGTTTTGAAAATCATAAAAAAGAATTAGCCTATAAAAAAAGTAGGGGAACCATTCTATTGGAAAGTTTTAATTTTTCTTCACATGGAGATTTTTTGAAGAATTTGAACTTAAATGGTATCGAACCATTTACCTTACTCTTACTCAATTATCAGGATGGTCTTCAATTCAAAGAACTTGTTTGGGATGGCAAACTAAAACATATCCATGATTTGAATACAAGTATTCCCAAGATATGGTCATCTGTAACACTCTATTCAGAAGAGAACCGGAAACTTAGAACCAAATGGTTTGAAAATTGGCTAGGCAAGCGCAGCGAAGAGGCTGGTTTTGATGTATTAAAATTTCATTTAGGGAATCATAGTTCAGACTCTGAAAACGATATTTTAATGAAAAGAGAGAATGATCTACAGACATTAAGTATCTCCCAGTTTAGATTAGATAATCAGGGTACTTACTTTCTATATCATGATCTAAAAGATGGAAAAAACGACAAAATTGATTTAAATCGTTTATAATGTATACTGGATTTGCAATAAGTTTAGCGTGGCCTCAGACTTGGTGTAAGCAGTCTGGTTCATGGTACGATTCGACCATGAAATTATTCGGTTTCAATAAAAATACTTTTTATAAAGTTGGTCATGCAGCAATTATTCTAATTGAAGCAAGTACTGGTAAATGCCACTATTTTGATTTTGGAAGGTATCATGCGCCCTACGGATATGGAAGAGTGAGAGACAGTGAAACTGACCACGATTTACTAATTAATTCAAAGGCGGTTTTACATGATATTGATTTCAGATTGGCAAATTTCGAGGAAATTTTAATTGAGTTAGCCAATAATGAAGCTTGCCATGGAATTGGAGAATTGCATGCATCCTACACAAATATAAACTTTGAAAAAGCTTACCAATTCGCTAAGCAAATGCAAAACAACAGTCCTTGGAAATATGGTCCCTTTATTTTGAATGGAACGAACTGCTCCCGTTTCGTCAGAACGATCATTTTATCAGGTAATCCTCCGATATCAGACAAATTAAAAATATACATTCCTTTTACCCTTTCACCTACACCTATCGGGAATGTAAGAAGTTTGAAAAACAAAATAGTAGTCAGGAATATCCCCTCTTTAAATAATCCCGAATTGTTTTCAATGAACTTATGAATGGTAATACCAAACTAAAGGGCACATTAAGCGCACCGCCAATAGCAGAAAACATTCCTTCAAATAGCCAATGGCTTTCTGGCGAAGGTGCAGGTTCTTGGTTTTACATTGAATCAGCTAATGACGCTTATCAAATTTCAAGGTATAGTCCAAGTGGTAAAATAGAGTGTTCTGGTTTATTCAGAGTCACAAACCAAATAGATTTAAATTTAGAAATCGATTTTGAGTTTGTACACCTTAGCCATTGCAAAAGTATAACTATTCAACAACAAGGCAAAGTAGTTAAATTGGAACGCGTAAACATAAGTTATGCTTTTAATCCCGCCAATATAAAATCGAATAGCTAAATCAAATTAAACGCTAAAATTCTAAGATTACCTTTTATTCGAATTAAAATGGCAAATCGTCATCACTTGGAGTAGAACTAATATCCACCGGAGCCGCATATTCAGGAGCCGCCTGAGCAGAGCCAGCTGAACCCAATGAATTTATCCTCCATACTGCTAGTGTATTGAAGTATGAGGTTTTGCCCATCTTATCAGTCCATGCACGCCCGCGAAGGTTGAAAAACAATTCCACCTGGTCACCCACTTTAATATTATCAAAGAGGTTCACTTTATCCTGAACTGCCTCAAACTTCACAAATTCCGGATAAGTTGGATTTTCTGCGTATTCAAGTATTAACTCGCGTTTTTTGAACTTCTCGCTCACGGTGATTACCTCCGAGATTTCATGTACTTTACCTTTTATGTCCATGTCTAAAAAAATTAATGATGTTTTCTGGTTATAGATCGTATAAAATTTACCTACCGTTTTTTTAAAAACCTGGCAATGAATACGATTTGTAAAAGTATAAAATTAAGGCAGTTTTTAATTGTTAACTTCGCAATTTATTATGCAAGTTTTCCACACAAAAAGCAAGATCATTATAACCTGCAATAATCGCCTTGCTCCCTATCTGCAGCAAGAGGTTGAAGAATTGGGTTATACGATCAAGAGAACCTTCAGTACTGGTTTAGAGCTAGAAGGAACGATTAACGATTGTATCCCGCTCAATCTAAATTTGCGTTGTGCAAGTCAGGTTTTATACTCTATTAAGGAATTCAAAGCCGAAAATCCGGCAAGGCTTTACAAGGAACTATTAGAGATCTCGTGGGAGGAATTGATTGACTTTGCCGGCTATTTCTCAGTAAGCTCAACTGTAGATAATGAAACGATCACCACTCCGCTTTTCGCAAATTTGAAAGTCAAAGATGCCATTGTTGATCGGATTAAAGAAAAGAAGGAAATCAGGCCGAATACCGGTCCTGAGGCAAATAAAGCAATTATTCATCTTTATTGGAAGGAAAATGATGCTGAGATATTTATAGATACCTCAGGTGAAACCCTAGCCAAACATGGATACCGCAAAATCCCGGGTAAAGCACCAATGCTAGAAGCACTCGCTGCAGGAACCATTATGGCAACAGGCTGGGATAGAAAAAGTCCATTTGTAGTTCCTATGTGTGGTTCAGGAACTCTAGCGATCGAAGCAGCCTTGCTTGCAACAGATAAAACACCCGGGATGTTTCGCATGAATTATGGCTTTATGCATATCATTGGATACGATGAACAGGTTTTCTTCGAGGAAAGACGCAAACTAAAAGAGAAAGCAAAAAGAGAGATCGATTTTAGGATTGTAGCTACTGATCATTCAGAAGATGCCATTGATATTTCAATAAAAAATGCGAAAACAGCCGGAGTTGATCATCTGATTGATTTCGCAGTCTGCGATTTTGCAGACACCGAAGTACCCGAAGCTGCAGGGGTAGTCATTTTTAATCCCGAATATGGCGAACGTCTTGGTGTTCATACAAAACTTGAAGCCACCTATAAACGCATCGGTGATTTTATGAAACAAAAATGTAAGGCTTACAGAGGATATATTTTCACGGGAAACCCTGACTTAGCAAAAAAAATAGGTCTGAGAGCTTCCAGAAGAATCGAATTTTACAATGGCAAACTTGATTGCAGGCTATTGGAATACGAATTATATGAAGGCAGCAAAAGAGACCCCAAACCCGAAATATGATCAGCTTGTCGCTGAAACTGTAAAGTTTGTTAAACATACTTTAGCGGATGCCGAAAGCGGACACGATTGGTGGCATATTCAGCGGGTATGGAATAATTCCCTCCAAATCATGAAAACAGAATCAGCTGATCAACTCATCGTGGAACTTGCTGCATTATTACATGATATTGCCGACAGCAAATTTCATGATGGCGACGAGGAGATTGGTCCTCAAAAAGCAGGTTATTTTCTCCGTTCACAAAAGTTAAATGAAGATATGATCCTGCACATTCAGCAAATTATACGAAATATGTCATTTAAAGCAAGTTTAGGAAAGGTAGAATTCCAGTCCAAAGAGCTGGATATTGTTCAGGATGCCGACCGATTGGATGCTATCGGTGCAATTGGAATTGCTAGGGTATTCACTTATGGAGGATTTAAAAACCGAGAATTATATAACCCTGAAATTCTTCCTGTTCTTAATATGAGCAAAGAAGAATATAAAAATTCTGCTGCTCCTACCATCAATCATTTTTATGAAAAACTGCTGCTGTTAAAAGATAAAATAAATACTGAATCCGGAAAAAAAATCGCAAAAGAAAGGCATTCATTTATGGAACTTTATCTAGAACAGTTTTACAAGGAATGGAACGGAAAATAAGGTATACTTAATTATTTCGATGATATAGGAAGCTCAAAATGATTATCTCTAGAGAAAGAATCGGTTATAAATTAATGCTACATCCTAACATTTCCTGATTGTTGTAACCTCTTCTAAATTATATTCAGCAGGCCAAAATAAATCAACATCATTATACTGCTTAAGAGAGTCATTCGTGACATGTTCTTAAAGTTTGCATTTGCAGGATCCCTGTAAACCTTAGCGTACCAATTGAGAAATAATACAAATACCGGTGCGGAAATAACCATGAACAACCAGAAATTGCCCATTAATTCTAATCTTTCCCAATATATAAAAAGCAGAATTCCCGAAAGCAGGAATAGGCAGGCTGAAAAATAAAAAGAGCCACGGATTCCTAAAATGAGGCTCAGTGTCTTATCGCCTCTTTTAAAATCTTCCTCATGCTGATACACCTGAGTAAGTGGATAAGTTGCTCCGATTAAACAGGAACAAATAAGCCCGGCGAGTGTAAAATTCAAATTCCAACTAAAGAGCGTGCCAATTCCTGAAACTGAAGCATAGGTACTCCAGTAGACAAATGCCCCCTGAAAAACAAATACAATCATGAAGCTTATTAAAGGATACTTCTTTAACCTGATTGAAGGATGGCTATATACTTTAGAAAATATCCCGTAGATAAAGACCGCAAAAAACAAAACCCATCCCACATAAATAGCTAGTAGTAAAGCAATTATATCAAGGAACAAAGAGACATAATACAGACTTTTATCAACAGGAGGTGGCTTTTCTATCAGTGCAATACTCCCTTCGTCCTTATCAAAATAACTGTTGTAACCGTTGCTAGCGGGATAAACCAGCAAATGCCAGATAACAAAAGTTAAAATTGCATCCTGCAGGTTGAATTCAGGTACCTGAGAAAGCGCAAAAAGAAATACAGGCATCAAGAAGACTGAGAATAATAAGCGCAAGTGCAATAAAGTGGATAGACTTGGAAAGAAAGCTCTTAAAAGACTCATGCACTAAATTAGCAATTTATAATGCAATTGGTATTTAAAGCTATTCTATCGTTTTAATAAAAAGAAAATTTATGGCCTATATATTGATGTATAAAACCAAAAACATAAATATTTAGTAATTTACCAACATGAGCAGTTGTATTAGCGCGATTGGTACCGCCAACCCTAAATACCGGATCCCACAGAATGATATTTATCAATTCATGGTCAAGGCTTTTAGACTAAATGATACTAATGCTTCCCGGTTAAAACAAATTTATGATCATTCAGGAATTGAGTATCGTTTCTCAGTGATTCCGGATTTCGGGGAAACAGAAAGCAACAAGAATACTTTCTTTGGGAAGAATGCTGATTTTGAACATTTACCAGGAACTCGTGAACGCTTAAGCTTATACCAGAATGCTGCCGCTGATCTAGCCACAGAAGCTGTTAATGACTGCTTTTCCAATCATACTAAGATTCTAACTGCTTCAGTAACACACCTGATTACAGTTAGTTGTACAGGCATGCATGCTCCGGGAATAGATATCGAACTAGTCGAAAAATTAGGTTTAAACCGAAATATTGAGCGGACCTGTATTAATTTCATGGGATGCTACGGCACATTAAATGCCTTAAAAGTAGCTGATTATATCTGCCGAGCCAACCCATCTGCAAAAGTTCTTATCGTTTCAGTTGAACTTTGTACACTTCACTTTCAAAAGGAAAGCACTTTAGATAACTGGGTCGCCAATTCACTCTTCTCGGATGGTGCAGCTGCTGTAATTGTAGAAAACAGTACTTATACAACAAATAAGAAAAAACATCTTTTACTTAATACCTTTTATTCTGAATTTTTGAATGAAGCCAAAAACGAAATGGGCTGGTATGTTGGGGATGCGGGGTTTCAAATGAAATTAACTTCAAAAGTATCCAAGTTGATTCTGAAACATATTCAATCGATTTCCAATAAGCTCCTTAAAAAAGCGGGCCTTCAATTCGAAGATATCAGCCGTTTTGCCGTACATCCAGGTGGTAGAAAAATCCTGGAGGCCGCTGAGAATGCTCTTGGTTTTTCATCTATTGCAAATCGATTTGCCTATGAAACTTTGAGGGAATACGGAAATATGTCATCTGCAACTATTTTATTTGTTCTCAAAAAGCTTATGGACGATCCAGAAGGAATTGATGGTGAAAATATTCTTGGTTTTGCTTTCGGACCCGGTTTAACAGTTGAATCTATGATCTTAAAAAGAAACGGGAATGCCTGACTTTAGCCACAGAAGTTCAGAAGAAGAAATGATGGACGATTTCTCTCTTGGCCATGAGATTATCGACCCAATTATGGATGAACTTGAAGTTGTAAACAAACTCCTAGGTGGATATAATGTTTTTTTTAATGCCTTCGAAAAGATTGGTATAAAAGACGGGATGAGTATCAGTGACTGGGGTTGTGGAGGCGGAGATTCACTGAGAGTAATTGCAAAATGGGCGCGCAAACGAAATCTTAAAATTCGTTTGATTGGAGTTGATGCTACAGAATCGGCTATTGAATATGCAAGAGAAAGATCTAAAGATTTTCCTGAGATTTCCTATATTTTTGCTGATGTAATGAGTGAAAAACTGATTAGTAATCAATTTGACATTGTGATTTCAAGTCTTTTTACTCATCACTTTGCTGATGAAAACTGGATCAAACTCATTCAAAAAATGGCTGATTGTGCTACAGAATATGTGGTAATCAATGACTTGCACCGGCATTGGTTTGCCTACCACTCCATCGGTGTTTTAACCTCAGTTTTTTCGAAATCAAAAATGGTTAAGCACGACTCAAAACTTTCTGTATTGCGTAGTTTCAAACGTACAGAACTTGAGGATCTATTGAAAGAAGCAGGCTTTAATTCTTTTTCGGTCAAATGGATGTGGGCATTCAGGTGGCAGGTTTGTATTGAAACTGGGAAATTAAAGAGACAAGGAAAATCTTTCCTAAAACCGTAGAATGATTGATATACTGATTATAGGAGGTGGCCTCGCAGGATTGACTAGTGCTATTCTACTTCAACAGAACGGATATCAAGTAAAAGTATTCGAGAAGAAAAAATATCCATTCCACAGAGTTTGCGGCGAATATGTTTCCAATGAGGTATTACCATTTTTAGAATCATTAAATATTGGTATTTCCGAATCCGGTTATTCACGGATAAACCGATTAGAAATTACCTCGGTTTCTGGCAAAACTTTGCAAGCAGAACTGCCAATGGGTGGATTCGGAATAAGCCGTTATAAACTTGACCATTTACTTTACCAGAAAGCAAAAAGCCTTGGTGTCGAATTTATCTTCGAAAAAGTGGATAATATCAGTTTCAACGAGGGTAAATTTAGGATCATAACTTCTGGAAACGAGGAGCATGAGTCGGCTATTGCCATTGCGGCCTATGGTAAAAGATCCAACCTTGATCAAAAACTGAAACGCAGTTTTTTTTATAGGCGCAGTCCGTATCTGGGTGTAAAATACCATATCAAAACTGAACTCCCCGGCAATTTGATCCGTCTTGATAATTTTCAGGGTGGTTATTGCGGGGTAAATAAAATTGAAGAGGATAAATTCTGTTTATGTTACCTTTCAGAAACATCAAACCTTAAAAAGTATTCGGGTATTCCGGAAATGGAGGAACAGGTTTTGTACAGAAATCCGCACCTACGCAGCTTATTTAAAAACGCTGAATTTTTATTCAAAAGTCCTGAAGTGATCAATGAAATTTCCTTTGAGAAGAAAACACTCACAGAAAATCATTTGCTCTTTTGCGGAGATTCAGCCGGAATGATTACTCCACTATGCGGTAATGGAATGGCAATTGCCATTCATTCAGCGAAAATACTTTCAGAAAGTATCATGCATTATGCAAAAAAGGGTTCCAGCCTAAACAGAATTGCACTTGAAAATGATTACAAGCACAGGTGGGAAAAACAATTTGCGCTGAGACTAAAAAGTGGTCGCCTGATTCAAAAGTTATTTGGAAACACTTTGATTTCTGATCTGGCTGTATCAACTCTTGACAAATTTCCGGGCTTGACACAAATTTTGGTTAAAAAAACACATGGCAAAGCGTTAATATATTAACTTGCACTATGAAATTGTGGGTACTCGTCTTTATCAATGCATTGGCGGTTGCTTTATCCTTATCGATATTCAACTTCTACTTTCAGCAAAATCTTGTTGATTTCCTCATTACTTTTTCTGTTTCTTTGGTAACCAGCTATCTGGTTTTCTACTACCTAATCGAAAGATTCGTCTACAGTAAGGTCAAACTGATCTATAAATTGATTCATAATCTGAAACTGGGTAAAGATCTGAAAGATGCATTGGGTGAATATGTCAGTGCTGATCCGATAAATGATGTTGAACTTGAAGTGAAAGAATGGGCAAAGGATAAGAAATCGGAGATTGATCAGTTAAAAGACCAAGAAAAATTCAGAAGAGAATTCTTATCAAATATCTCCCATGAATTGAAAACCCCCCTTTTTGCTATTCAGGGATATATTGAAGCTTTGCAGGAAGGGGATATTGATGATCCTGAAATGTCTAAACAATTTCTTGAAAAAGCCTCTAGGAATGTCGACCGCTTAGCGTTTTTCATTAAAGATCTAGATGCTATTTCTAGACTAGAAAGTGGTGAAATACCTGTTAATTTTGAGCGGCTCAATCTGGTCGAATTAATTAACGAAGTAATTGATTCCCTAGAATTAAAAGCGAAAAAATATAACATCACACTCTATTTTAAAGAAAAGTATCATAGTCCCACTTGGGTATATGCCGACCGGGAGAAGATTAGACAGGTTTTTGTAAACCTGATCGATAATTCCTTTAAATATGGTAAGAACCCAGGCAATACATCCATTAAAACCTTCGAACTTCATGACCAGATTTTAGTGGAGATAACTGATGATGGGATTGGAATTGAAGAAAAATATCTTCCAAGGCTATTTGAAAGATTTTACCGCACTGATAAAAGCCGATCCAGACAAATCGGAGGATCCGGTTTAGGACTTGCCATTGTGAAACACATTATTGAAGCACACGAGCAAACCATAACAGTAAGAAGTACTGAAAATATTGGATCAACCTTTGGATTCACACTCCAGCGGGATAAGTAAATCGGAATGGTTTGTTAACATTAACTTAATATTGAGTTTGTAGATTTGTATTACATTAAAATCAAATCAAATGTCACTGAACAATATTTTCCAGTACTTTATCCCTAAGGACAAGAAATTTTTCCCGCTTTTCGAAAAAGATAGTGCAAACTTAGTCCAGTTAGGTGAAAAGCTTGTGGAAGCAGTTAATACAGAAGATCTTACACTTCGTAAAAAATTATTCAAAGACATTGAAGATCTTGAGCATACAGGGGATGAAATTACTCATCAAATACACCTAGAACTAAGCAAAAATTTCATTACACCATTTGATAGGGAAGATATTCACAGACTTGCAAGTGCTATTGATGATATAGCCGATTATATCCATGGCTCTGCCAGTCGGATGGATCTTTATAATGTCACCATCATTACTCCCCCGAT